>JAQUOK010000043.1:0-10188 GCA_028717165.1 Victivallaceae bacterium
AGGTTCCTGCTCGAATCAGACGGCGGCGATCACGCTTATTTCCACCAGGTATTTTTCGCTGGACATTGCCGCCTGCACACATGCCCTTGCGGGAGCGCATCCCGGATTTAACCACGCGTTCCAGACTGTATTGAATTTATCGAAATCATCCATGTTTTTCAGATAAACCGTCGCTGAAAGAATTTTATCCTTGCAGCTTCCCGCTGAAAGCAGAAGTTTTTCAACTTTTCCCAGCATAACAGCCGCCTGTTTTTTTACGCAGGGAATTTCTTTATCTCCCACCTGGCCGCATAAGTAAACCACATTATTGTGAATTACGATACGGCTCATCCTTTCGCTTACTTCTTTTCTGATTATTTCCATATTTCAATTAATCCCGGATCAAAAATTTTCCCTTTTAAAATTACTTTCGATATATCTTTCAAACCGTCAAGATCTTTGAGCGGATTCGCATTCAGAAGCGCCAAATCCGCAACTTTGCCCGTCCGGATACTGCCTATCTCCGAGTCCATATCCAGTATTTTCGCCGCGTCAATAGTTGCCGTACCCAGAGCCTGGACGTTAGTCAGGCCGCAGTCAGCCAGCATCTTTATTTCATCGATAATATTGCCCAGGGTATCCGTACCGGCGCCGATGAGCAAACCGGCCTGCACCGCTTTCCTCACCACGTCCTTCTGGGGAAATACGACCGCTTTCAATAAATCGGCGACTTTTTCATTTCCCGCGTCATGTTCCCGCTTATAAACTTTATAGATACCTGACATGGTCGGGACAAAAGTTATATTTTTTTCCTTCATCAGCTCGATAACCTCGTCCGAAAGCAGATTGCCGTGCTCAATACAGTCCACACCCGCCCGAATCGCCATTTTCGCGGCTTCCGAAGCCATGCAATGCACCATTACTTTCCGGTTTTTGCGATGCGCTTCGTCTACCGCAGCCGCGACTTCATCATACGTAAACTGCACCATGGAAGGATGCTCGCCTTTATGGATTCCGGCCAAACCGCCGGTAACACATAATTTTATCCAGTCAGCGTCCTGTTTTAAAACCATCCGGACCGCCTTGCGGACGCCATCGACCCCGTCGGCTTCCATTGCCCCGTTCAGGCCGACCGTAGCATGCCCGCCGGTAGTTGAAATTATCGGGCCGGCAGCGATAATCCGCGGCCCCCTAATGATATCCGCCTTGAAAATATCCCGAAGCTCAATATTCAGAAAATTTTTCGACCCCACCGCCCTGACCGTCGTAACGCCTTCCAGGAGCATTTCCGTCCAGACGTTTTTGATTGCATAAGCCAGCCTCCAGGTATCCGGCAGGTTCTCTACCGCCGAAGCCCCGAAACGGAACGGCCCTGAATTATCGGCACGACTCAGATGACGGCGCTGCGGATGGCTGTGAAGATTCATCAGGCCGGGAATCAGGAATTTTCCGCGCCCGTCGACAGTCTCGCAGGATTCCGGCAGAACGGTATCCTCCCGCACTATCTTTTCTATTTTACCGTCCTTAATCAGGATATTGAAGTTTTTCTTTATTTTTTGCGTTTCAGAATCAAAATAGTTAACGTTTCGAATAGCAAGCATGAATCAAAATTCCTCTGTTTTTTATAAATTTTTTTGTTTTTTGACGGTTCCCCATAAAGTAATTTTCAGGGATTTGCCTTCAGAAATTTATTGTTCAGTCCCTGGGTAATAAATCTTCAGGACGTTCTTTTTTCCCCGGCGGCTCATATTCACGCATGGTTTCCAAAAATGCGCTAATGTTTCCTTCGGGGGTTTTTACTGTGATTTCCGCCATGATACCGGGAGCGCCGCGGCGGATGTAATCTTTACAAAGTCCCTTTACGGCGGCCGGAGTCTTATTAACCATATCGCTTACAGTAAACAGGTTGTATGTAAAAAACATGCCGGGACAATCTTCTAAAATATCTTCAATACTTAAATCTTTGTTTACGCCGGGGTCATAACTGTCAATCTCAAGCATGTTCAAATACTTATGGTGTCCGCGTTTAAGCGTTTCACAATGGAGACTTCTGTATTCAATACCATATGCATCATATAATGTTTTCATATACGGATAACAAAATTCGCCGTACATCTCCGGTGATATCAGCCCGGCATAATCATCTCCCATCCCACATGTTTTTCTTGTAATTCCAAATTCCTTTCCCGAAAAAACCATAACGTTACACTGCGCTTCGACGATTTTCTCAAGAAGCTCCTTGATGAGTTCCGGATGAAGAACAATATCCATCATGATCTCGGTTCCGCGCAATATTGTAGCGGTGGTAAAAGGTCCCTGAAATCCAAAAATACCGAACGGCGCTTCAAAACCGGTGCCTTTTACTAACCTGGCCATTTGCGCATGTTGAGCCGCCAGGAAGCGATAACGCGGAAGATTTGGAATATCCTGCGGTGAAGGCGGAACAAGTTTGCGAATATCTTCAGCAGATTTCAGAACCCGTTCGTGAACGACAGCCTGGTTATTACCTGTAAATTCTATTTCAGCGCCTAAAACCGCGGCACACCAGTAGCTGGTAATCCCCGAACCGACACTCTTGCCGATATCATGGCTAAAAGTCCGCCAAAAATAATCACGTGCGCGCTGATGGGTTTCCAACCTTTTGGCCGGAACGCAATAGTAATCATGTAGTTCAATTCCCGCCTTTTCACATAAAACTTCCGGAGGAATCGCCAACGTAAATGGTATTTGGGGATTTTTCACAATTATTATTTTTTAAACTCAAACATTAGTATCATATAATTCCTGATTCTTTCTCAGCATCCGGACCGCTTTATTGACTATCGCGGTAAACGACCCTTCACCCAATAACGTCGCCGAATGTTCATAACCATAATTCTCCGGTTTGTAACAATCTTCTGTTATCACGTAGCCGAACAAACCGTCGCAAAGCGAAACAACGAACATTTCCTTTTCGGGAAATCTTTGCCTTACAACGTCATTGGCCTCAATAAATATTTCTCCGGGATAAAATACGATATTCATGTCCCCAACAGTCATAACGGATATAAAAACAGGGATTTTCCCGTCTTCGAGAATGCTATGGTAATACCGGATCCGATGAGCAAACCGCACTTTACCCCCGTGGGAAAGTTTTCCGCCCCGGCCATGTACATCGAGCATTTCCCCGATGGCTTCCCGGTATTCTTTTTCCGCCTGCGGACGGGAAGGAAGGCCTTCCCGCAGCGGGAGCAACAATTTTTCTCTTTTAAAACGGATAGAACCGCATTTTAGTTTTTTTGTTTTCCCTAATGCCGTTTTTACGCCCCGGGCCAGAATCAGCCCCATTCTGTCTCTATCGTTTTGTCTGTCTTTTATATTTTCGGAATCGCCTGTAATGTATTTCCCCGGATTCAAATTCCCGTGGGGCCCCGTCAGGTAAATATATTCATTTGCGGGATTTTCCTTTTCCAGCGTTCTTAATGCCTGCCCCGGGAAATCCCCGCTTACGAAAGGAGCGGCGTCACCGCCGGTTGCGGTGGGATGACCGCAATAATTGATCCAGACTATATTCCTTTTACCGCTCCTTTTCAGGCAAAACACCCTTACCAGCGGATCAATATGCCCTTCCGGGTATTCCCTCAATTTTGCCGGCGGCCTGGAGCCCCTTAAAAATATCTTTCCGTCTTCGCCGATCAATCTTCGGTTACTTTCTATATTTTTAACTTCATCTTCTCCGTATTCAATATCAAATTCAGCTAAATCTTCCAATGCTTCCTGCACCGCCAGCGCCGTTTTATTTAAAAATATCCGATAATACTGATCACTTACCGCATGACCGCCATCACGGTTTACCATGCTGAAGGAATTCCAGCATACATTGGGCGCCTGGTGCATATGGACAACATGAAACACCAGTTCAAAATTTTTAATATTACATACTTTCTTTATTTCCTGAATAAGGTCTTCGCGGTCCTTTTCATGAAAATTAGGAATGTCGGCGGCTACTATGATTACAACGCTATCTCCGTCTTTAAAGACCAGCGCCCTGGTCCATATATTGTCAAGAACGAATTCCAGTTCGTTATCAACTCCCTTGGGCCCCGGTATAGACAAGGTCAGATCCGGAGTTATATCCTGTTTCCCAAATCCTGCTTTCATTTTTTCATCCCTGATTTAAATTAATAGTTCAAATTGCAATATGGATTATACTATATTTCTTGTTATGCCGCAAATGTTGTACTTAATGAGGAATACGTGTTCCAAAAACAAAATGATTGTTTTTGAGCCGCGGCCTAACTATTGTTCGGCGCACTGGTAGAATCTGCTGAATATTTCCCGCCGGAAAAGCAACACTGCTTCAGTCGTTACTGAAAACCCTATTTAAATAATTAGAGTTCAGTCACTTATTTTATCAAACGCCGGTTTTTTATTGCAAGCTTTTCAGCCTGTTCTTATATTTCTCATAAAAAAGTTGCTTTAAAAATATTTTTTCCGATAAAAACTTACAGTCTCTTTTGCTAGTTGCAGCCTCGCGTACAACTGTAGCGACCACTTCAATAAAAACTGCATTTCGGCAAAGACAAAGCTTATAAAATCGTTACTTCGTTATATGCTGCGAGTTGCCAGGCTTCCATTCCAATAATAAATTGAACTCAGGGCAGAATTTCCGTGGTTGGTACGCATTTCGTTAACGTACTCTTTATACTGTGCAGGCGATAACTGAGCGACATTGCCGCCGACCATGCCAACATTGATATAATTATTGTGTTTTGAATGAGCCATTCCTTGTGTGGCCGCGTCTGCTTTTATCGAATATATCTGATTTTTATAGTTGGCATGAGAACTATAACTGTCGCTTAATAATATAAAACGGGATGCACCTTTGAGCGCTTTCAGCGTTATTCCGCGAAAAGTACCTCCGGCATTTATTACTGCAATGGGCGGGAAGTCTGTTTGAGGAGAGCCCCAAGTACCATAAATCATTCTATAGGTAATGTCATTAGTAAGAAACGGCGTCCCGGTAGTAGGAGTACTTGGACAAACTAATGTTTTCGGCCCCATGGACATGGTACCTGCAACCAGCAAGGTGTCAGCCCAGGAAGCCCTGTCGCTGAGGGCAGTATTATACGTTGGAACAATTTCCGCATGGTCTGATGCGTACATAGCCAGCATCAAAATATTATTTTTCAGGTTACTGCTGCAAGCTACGGACTTCGCTTTTTCTCTTGCTTGATTCAATGCGGGCAACAACATAGAAGCTAATATTGCTATTATAGCTATCACGACGAGAAGTTCGATAAGTGTAAAGCTTTTTTTCTGAATAAGCATTTGTACCTCCTTGTTCTTGTGTTTTTTATTTATTTCATTCTTAAAACCCCGTCCTCCGGGGGGATCATAGTTTTCAGATTTTACCATTTTTAAAACGGTTCCGTAAAATCTTCCGCTGCTCGCACCTTCAACCCCGCACGGCTGGAGACAGCCGTAATTACATCAGAAATCCGGGCTATTACCATGATGTAGACCCCTGCAAGGGACGCTGAAAACGTTGCATGAGAGTTAAACCCTGAATCGTAACGTCACCTATTCCCCTATGGGAAGTCTTCCATGCCTGGCTTTCTGAGCTCGTTTTTTTACTGTTTCCGGCAATGTTAAATTTCATATTTTAAATTATATATCATTTTTCCCATAAATGCCATGCTTGAAATTGCTGTTTTAATGCCATATATTGCTGTTATATGAAAGAATCATACTTAAAAATATATAAATATATAGAAGAAAGCCTCGACATTGAATTCGAGGCCTGTGGGATCAAACATCTCGACGGCAATTATGAAAGCAAGTTCCGCAGCAGTTTTTATTCCCTGTTTTCCGTTGTAAAAAAAGGCCGGATCGAATCTATCCTGAGACTTAAAGACAAAACGTTAAAAATCAAACGCAATGAATTGATCGCGTGCTACATACCCCGGGAAACGCCGGCAAAAACAATGCTTTCCGGGGTTTCTGAAGCTGACATTCTGTGGAGCAGAATGAATTTCAATATATTCGGCAGTCTCGATCTGCTGGATTTTTTCGAAATTCCATACGTTTTCGCCCCGGCTGCCGGCGCGGAAATATTATCGCTGAACCAAAGGCTGCATATGCTGGAAGCGGAAAAGGATAACGACCCGCTTCGTTCCCTCATAAAACGTAAAAAGCTTTGTTTTCAAATGCTTGATTTAATTCTGACCTGCGCCGTTCCAAAAACAGATTGCGGCAGGAAATTCGCTGCCATCGAAGAACTCCTGCCGGTAGTCAATTATATAAATAAAAACTGCCGGCAAAAAATTTCCAACCGGGACCTGGCAAAGCTGACGCACCTGTCTCTTTCGCGTTTCTGCCATAAGTTCAAAACTGTTTTCGGGCTTTCTCCCCGGAAATACATCCAGCAACTGCGCTTTCTGGAAATCAGCCGCCTGCTTGCCGACACCAATACAAGAATAAATGAGATAGCGTCCGAATACGGCTTTTCCGACCAGTTCCATTTCAGCCGCGCCTTCAAGTCCGCAAGCGGTTATTCGCCGCGGGAATACCGTAATCTGGTAAAAGCCGCCAAGGGCAAATTGTTCTCCAGTTGAAATCGGTATAAACTTGTTTGCGGGAGTTTCTTTCCCCAGCCGTCCTGCTCTTTGGACTGCGGCGGCCCTCCACGTTTTATATTGTGCCGGAGTTTTTTCTGGTGCCGTTTGCCCGGAACAGTCAGACTGAGAAAAACGGCTATTTCAGGTCAACCAGTTCCTTCACGACAACCGGCATACCCGTCGCCATGGATTTATTGGCGGCAATCCCGGTAAGTATGGATTTGGCGCCGTCAAGGTAACCGGCGGCATGCCCCAGCGGATCATTTTCCGCGCCTCTGAAAATATGGTTAAGGAGACGTATATCGCCGCCGCCGTGCCCGCCTTTATCACTTTGTTCGTACTCGATAACCCGCGGTTTGCCCCAATGCGCCTGGAAAATGATCTCAGGAACCATTTCCTTTTTTTCGCCTTCAAGTTCGCGCATTCCGGGCTGGTTGAAATCCTCATGGCCGCCGCTGACATAAGATTTCTCGACGACGTTGAATTCCAGACGTCCTTTAGTGCCGTTGAAACAGACGCGATAACCTTCCCAGGGACTGTGGGCGTTCAGCGAATAGGCCATCACCACTTTATTGGCGTAACGCACCATTACCGCCATATTGTCCTCGATACTGATGCCGTCCCCGAAAACGCTCTGGTCACGGTAATAATTATCCTCATGTTCGGCATTATAATAAAGCCCTAACAGGCGTTCGTCCTTTTCCGTTACTTTCAGCGCGAACGGATCCTTTTCAGCAATTTTGCTGTCGCGGGCCCGGGCGTAAAACTCCGTAACGCCGCGGTTTTCGGCATTTTCCTTGCCGTAGAATTTCAGATCCCCCATGGCGAAAACTATTTGCGGTTCGGAATCTATCCACCAGTTGACCAGGTCGAAATGGTGAGTCGCCTTGTGGACCATCAACCCGCCGCTGTTGCGTTTATCCCGGTGCCAGCGCCGGAAATAATCAGCGCCGTGGGCAGTATCCAGCAGCCATTCAAAATGAATACTGGTAATATCGCCGACAATACCGCTTTTGATAAGCTCCTTGACCTTGGTATTGCGGGGAGAATAACGGTAGTTGAAGGTAACGATCAGGTCCTGGCCGGTGCTTTTCACGGTATCAATTATCTGCCGGCATTTTTCGGCATCGACCGTCATCGGCTTTTCCGAAATAACGTCGCACCCCAGTTCCATGGCCCGGCAAATATATTTATGGTGGGTTCTGTCCATGCTGGTTACGATAACCTTCTGCGGTTTCTGCTCGGCGATCATTTTGTCAAAGTCAGCGGCCTTATAGGTTTTTATATCAGCGCTTCCGCCGTTTTCCCTGATATAGCTTTTCCAGTAGTTCATTCTGGTCTGGTTCGTATCGCAGAGAGCAACCAGTTCGCCGCAATCCTTGAAATCTTTGAGCAAGGCGTTGATGTACATTGCGCAACGGCCGCCGGTTCCGACTAAAACATACTTTTTCATGGTCATGATATTACCTCCGGTTATTTTTAAGTGCTTTCACGATTTATAAATTTAGTTGCAAAAACAAAGTCGCCGCCATTTTCGGCGCGCTGTTCTATCAACTCTATAATTTTATCATTTATTTCGTCTATGGGATGGGCGACCGTACTTAAAGCCGGACAGGCCTGCGTATCCATAGGGTCGTCATCGAACCCTATCACCGAAATATCTTCGGGTATTCTTATCCGGTTCTTCCAGGCATATTTCAAAAACCCCAGGGCCATCCTGTCCGTATCAAAGAAAACCGCATCGGCTCCGCTCGCCATGAGTTCTGGACCTATTGCCCAGCCGTCTTCAAAATCCGCTTTGGACTTGAAATAGACGAAATCAAGTTTCCTTCCCTCCGGCAGTTCCTCAAAAGCCTTTCTCAAACCGGCTTCCCGTGAAGGGATATTGCCGCACCTGGCAAGTCTGGAACGTCCGTTCCGGGCCAGATGCAGGATACCGTCTTTTATGCCGGTGGAACGGTCGATCAGCAGGCGGCTGCAGTTTGCCGTATCCATTTCATTATCAACCAGAATGAAATGCTGCGGCATTTTCTCGAATTCTTCCAGCACCTGCGGCCTCAGCCCTCCCAGAACAACGACATAATTCACAAATCCCGACCACTCCCTGAACATCCGGGAAACGCTTTCGACATCACCCGGAGCCACACTCAACAATGGGAAATAAGCATGTTCCTCCAGTTTCCGGACGAGCCCGTAAAGCTTCCGCAAATGGATATTGTTCCCGTAATTACTGCTCAGGACTCCCACAAAATTACTGCGCCGCAGACGCAGGTTGCGGGCCGCCACATTGGGAACATATCCCAGTTCCGAAGCCAGTTTCAAAATTGCCGCGCGCCGGTCTTCCCCGACGCCGCTTTCGCCTTTCAACGCACGGTTGACCGAACGAATTGAAGTATGTGCCAGCTCCGCCAGTTCTTTCAGGGTTATCCTTGCCATAATTTTGTTTCCGTTTCTTTTAATGCCAACGATGGCATATATTATAAACGCCATCGTTGGCGTTGTCAACATCGGATTTGCTTTTTTTGTAATTAATCCGAAAAACGGCATTAAGACGGCAGTTTCATAACCTGGAATGCGTTATTTATATAAGACAATTCTTTGCCTGAGAATTTTCTGCTGTCCAGGCTTGAGCGCCGGTTGGGGAAAGTGACATTTTACGTTTAACTTAGTATTAGTCAATTGCTGCAGTCTTTACTTATTAGCGCGATTATTTTAAGTTTGGTTTCTTGATCAAATTCGCCACTATCAATAATATTTTTGATCAAATCAGACTTAATTTCCTTTGCCGTGGTCAAACCAGCTATAGAATGAACTACGATGGTTTCATGATTATAACCGATAAGGTTTATCGACCTGTCGTTATCATTATCCGGCATGAAATTCTCAGTATAATTTTCCGGAAGAAATTCTCGTATATATTTGTATAGGTTTCCCCAAGCCTGAGGAGTGAAAGATTTCCCTTTGCCGCTAATATAGCGGCTAATATCTTTTTGGAGAACTCCCGTTTTTTTTGCCAATTCATCCTGAGAACCCAATTTATTAACAGCATTTTGAATTGCTTGCTGAACTATTTTATCATTTGGAATACGCATAGTTTCTAAAAAGTATTAATTTATTTGAATTCAAGCCCAATAGAGCACGTGATTATACGATTTTATACAAATTTAAATAAAACTATACTTTAAAAATACAAAATGTATAAATATTGTATGTAAGATAAAAAGAGGTCTTCATGCTTGATCTGAAACAAATCGAAAAAGCCACTGCCGAGGAACTTGAAAGCTTATTAGGATTCTTCCGGCGCGATATTCGCCATGCGGAATCGTGGCTGTGGGAACTTAAAAGCGCCGAAAAGATTTTTTAAAATGCTTTGCGCCTGAAAATCGATTTACAGAACAATGAAAAGAAGGTAACGGCTTTAAAGAAAGAGTTGTCAAAATCCGGTTTGACCCAAAATATTTGATGCGAAGCATCTTTGGAGTGCGCAAGTCCTTTTGCGCTTTGTAATTTGCGCAAGCGGCTGAGTCCGACCGCTGCACCACCGGGGCAAATGTTGTCTTTCGCTACGCTCAGCAGAGTGCATCCGCATTCTATTTTTGCCGGAACCGTC
>JAQUOK010000043.1:10198-11484 GCA_028717165.1 Victivallaceae bacterium
CCGTCCACTTATTTTTTTATAAAAAATTTTAGATTATTCAGCTTTAAACTTGCATATTAATGCGGTTTCCTATACTTTACTGTAAATCAGGAGATTCTGACATGTCCTTAAAAAAAATAGAAGCAATTGAAAAAAAGATACGGGCGACGTCTCAGATAGACGCCAAAATAAAAGAAGATCTGCTTGATCTGATGCGCAGCCTGAAAACGGAATTAAGCAGTTTAAAAGATATTCATCCGGAAACGGCTCACGATATAGCGGAGCAGACCGGGTTTTCAACAGGTAAAGCGCTTGATTCATCAGAAAAACAGGAAGATTTACAGAAAAGTATAGACAGTCTGCAGGGAACAGTTGAAGAGTTTGAGGCATCTCACCCCAAACTCGTCCAGGTGGTAAACCGTTTATGTATGATGCTGTCCGATATCGGCATTTAGTTTTATTTCCAGGGATAAAACCGTTAAATAAAGGAGCTCGCCGTGTTCAACTTTCTGAAACGCCATCGTAAAGTTTGCATTTTTCTCCTGTTTTTTTTAACTTTGCTGATATGTGACACGATTCTGGCCCGCGCCGGCGGCGGCGGAGGTTTCAGCGGTGGTGGCGGCGGTGGCGGCTTCAGCGGAGGAGGAGGTTTCAGCGGCGGCGGCGGTTTCAGTGGTAGCGGTTTCAACCGCAGCGGCGATAGCGGGACTTTACTTTTCATCCTGATCTTTCAGTACCCTTATATCAGTCTTCCGGTAATACTGCTGATATTGTTTTTTCTCTTTCTCGGCGGCAACAAAGCGAATTATTCCTACCAGAATATCCTTATCCGGCGCGGCCTGCAGCGTCAGGCTCCTGACGCTTTGGAAAACAATCTTGCCAAACTGCTTGAGCGCGATCCGGATTTCACGGCCGAAGGCTTGTGCGAACGGGTAAAAAACGCTTTTATTCTGATCCAAAACGCCTGGTCTGATATGGACATGGCAAAAGCGAGGGCTTTTATTTCCGACGGTATTTTTGAACGTTTTTCACTGCAGTTGCAGATGTACCAGGCGTCAAAGATAAAAAATTCCATGTCCGACATAAAAGTACGCAACTGTGAAATCGTTTCCGTCAGCAGCGATGATTTTTTCGATTCGGTCGATATAAAAATCACCGCCGGCGCCGTTGACCGTTTCATCAATACTGAAAACGATAACTGCATACTGGGCAGCTCCGTTCCGGAAACTTTTGTCGAATTCTGGACATTGCTGCGCCGTCCCGGAGCAAAAACAAAAACCGAACCAGGATTGCTGGAAAACTGCTAC
>JAQUOK010000044.1 GCA_028717165.1 Victivallaceae bacterium
GGCGGTATATTAGTCGTTGCTGAAAAAGTCTCTTCTGTCCGTACTCTTCGTCAGTTTCAGCCTCGCGTACAAAAGGGAAATGTTTATTACATCTTTGAGCGTAAATCGGGAAGCGGTCAAGCTTATCTTTCCGGGTAACCGATAAACCAGGTAATCGGACAGGTTTGCATAAGTATTCGCTTGCGCCCGCATTCAAATTTATATCCCGGCGCGTCTGTTTCCGCGACGATACGCCTGAATTCGGCTGCGGAATAACTTTTCAGATGGGAAATGAAACCGTCGATCATCATTAAAAGCGGTACCGCCGGGATTATATACGTCCAGAAAAGCCGCCGCCACGAAAACGGGCTGACCAGCGGCGTCAGCAGCAATACCAGGAACGGTACCGCCAATGACGGCAGAACCGCCTGAAGAATCCCCCGCCCGGAGTATTCGAAAAAAGCGATGCCGCAATTTTGTCTGACAGCGCATTCCGTAAAAGTTTTCAATTGCCTCGGTGAAAAATGATGCGCCCCGGAAAATAAAGTCCAAAAGCCTTGAGGCTTCTCGTTTTCGTCCAATATATCAACCGATTCCGCAATATACTTTATCCGGCCCCCGGAAAGTTTTTCAATCCTCCGGGCGCTCTCCGCGTTGGGAAATTTGTCGCAAAGCAGGGCGTTATATTTGTCCGTTTCCGGGCCAAGCGCCGCCAGCACTTTCAAAATATAAGCGCCGCCCCCGGCCGCAAAATCAACGATCCGGCGGTGGCCGGACTTTTCCATGGCGTTCTTCAGCAGCGGCATAGTACTTTTGTACGGATTGACATGATATGTAAAAAAAGCCAGAAAATCCGTCATCAGATCACGCCAGACCGCCGGACAGTACCGGGTTTCATGAAATTCTTTCATGTTCAATCTATTCATTTGTCCGCCGTATTTTCCCGCTTCCGGTTTTTTCCAGTTCGGGAATAATGATGAATTCTTTCGGAACGCAGTAGGCGGCGAGGCGCCGCATACAGAATTTCCGCAGTTCCTTTTTCAATTCTTCATCCCGGCCGGAATATTTTTTTTCAGGAACCACAAACGCAACCGGTATTTCCCCAAAATTGTCATGCCGTTTCCCTTCGACTTTTGCTTCGGACACCGCGGGATGCGACAAAATAACCTCTTCCGCCTCATAAGGGAATATTTTCATACCGATAAAATTGATGACATTCTTGCTCCGCCCCACGATATGCAAATAACCGTCTTCGTCAAGTTTCCCTATATCACCGGTTGCGAACCAGCCGTCCTTAAATAAATCCTCCCGCAGCACAAACGGGTCAAAATAAGCGTCGAACATTCCAGGCCCCCGTAAAAGGATTTCGCCTCTGCCTGTTGCATCGGGGCTACGCAGTTTCAACTGGTAATCCGGCAGCACGGCCCCGACCGAATCGCATTTTTCCGGCCGCCCGGAAGTATTGACGAAAGCCAGCCCGACTTCGATAATCCCGTAGGCCTGGGTTAAACCGAAACCGAACTTTTCCATAAAGTTCCGCGCCGGCTCCGGGTGCAGCTTCATCGCCGTTGAAACCGCCAGCCTCACATCTTTCAGCATTGCGGGCGCGAACAGGTCAAAACGCGTCAGCAAGCCGTAATGGTACGGCGTCGCGTAAATCACGCTGATACGGTTTTCCGATAAGGCCTTTGACATTTTTTCAGGCAGGGGCGAACCGCAAAGCACGATGGTCGCGCGGCGGCGCAGAAAAAGCAGGATCGTCACCACAAAATGAAAGGACATGTCCAGTACCCACAGGATTTTATCATCCGGGCTTATTTTCAGCGCTTTATCGGCAGCGGCGGTTCTTTCGATAATCGCCCGGTGCGACAATACCACCCCTTTGCGGTTTCCGGTGGTTCCGGACGAAAACCGGATAAACGCCGCCCGCAAGGGGGCCGGGAGAATTCTTTCGGTATTTTCAACGGAAAATTTTAAAAAGAACCAGCTGTCTTCTCCCGGACCGGGCGTATCCAGCAGCACAGCCCCCGCCACCGGATAATAAGGCGGCGTGAAAAGAAAATGGTTTATTTTTATTTTTTCCAGAATCGTTTCTATTTCCGGTTTCGACGAGTTTACCGGAACCGGTATGACTACGGCGTCAAGTTCGAGTATCGCAAGACTGAAAACAATATAACAATAGGAATCTTCCGCCAGCAGAGCAACTTTTTCATTGGCCTGCACGCCAAGTCCGGAAAGTTGATTACGGACGGAATCCAGATCCGAAAACAACTGTTCATAACTGACGGAAAAATTTTCAGTCCGAACTGCGATAACGGAATCTTCAGTCCTCTCATTGCGTATTACGCTTACTATATTCATAGTTTCATAACCCGAAAGGCGCGGAGGTAAAACCACTTTCTGAAAAAAGCGTTTTTTCTTTACCGCGCCCCGACTTTTTTTACAAAAACCTTTTGTCGCATTTTCTGTTCGCGGCGCAAGTGAAAACAGAATTATATCCTGCAGAAACCGCAGCTAAAACTCGATGCCCTTCTGAGCTTTTATTCCTCTTTTGTAAGGGTGTTTTATTTCCCGGATTTCGGATACCAGATCGGACGCCTCAGCCAGTTCCGGGAGAACTCCCCTTCCGGTTACGATAATATGCATCCAGACCGGTCTTTGCTTAAGTACACGAATAACTTCGGCGCTGTCCAGCCAGCCTTTTTTCAAAACGATGTTCAACTCGTCAAGCACCAGCAGGTCCGTTTCCGCCCGTTCAATATATTTTTTCGCCAGTTCCCAGGCGGCGGCAGCACAGGCTTGGTGCCCGTTTTGATCCGTATTTTCCCGCCAGGTAAATCCGGCGCCGAGCGGAATTATTTCAAAGTGGAGTTCAGTATTGTCGGCGAATTGCTTTTCCCCGGTCTTCCCGGCATTTTTAACGAACTGCAGGACGGAGACTGTCCATCCCCAGCCGAGCGCGCGCAGGCAGGTTCCCAAAGCGCCGGTAGTTTTGCCTTTGCCGTTTCCGCTTATGTTTATAAGCAGCCCGTGCCGCTTTTCCCTTTCAGTTTTTTCAAGCATGTTCGTGGCCCTTGTTTTCCCAGACCCAGGTTATGGATATTTTACGAACTTAACCGGCCCGGCCGGGACTGCTACTTAAACCAACAAATTCCATACTGTTAATTTACAGTAAACTTTATAACTGTCAATTATGATTGACATGCAACAGTCACGTAAATGCAAGCGCGTTTCTTATTTTTCTGACTTTTGTCATGTCTGATCTCCTGGACGGCCCCGAAAGTCATTGTTTGAGAAAATGGGACTTTTGAGACACTTGGGACTTTGAGGTTAAATTCAAAAGTCTCAACCGTCCCGGGAGTCCCAATCGCTGTCAAGCAAGACTTTTGTCAGCCTCGTCCTCCTGATCTTTTTATTAAATATTCAAGTTGAATCAGAATAAAATAACTTGAATTCAGGAATTCCCGACTTCGATTATCGCTGGAGCTATGGATTTTCCGCCGGATTCGAATGTGAAAATTACGGAACCGGCGCGACAACGATCTGCCGTGACTTCGGAATCGCGGTAGGATAGTCGTTACTGAAAAAGTCTCTTTTGTCCATACTCTCCGTTAGTTTCAGCCTCGCGGACAACTCGACGGCACGAAAAGCATTCACTAGAATCAGGCAAATGTAAAGGTTATTTCTGAACGGCTCCTAAATGCCGGTTATCCGATTAAAAGATAAAAATATTTCCTGTCGAAATTGATTACGGTTCCGGTACACTTTATATTGTCGCGATGAAAAAAGTAATATTCGAACGAAAAACGCCGGGATTTTGCGGAGTTTGACATTAACGATGCTAAAATATTTAAAAAGCGGCTTATCCAGAAGACTTCCGGCCGACCATTTCAACGGCCATACCGAATACGGGCGTCTGAGGGATAACGTGAAATATCTGTTTCCCTCGGTTCGCAAGACCTGGCGGGTCGGGGTTGCAACGGGATTTTTCCTGCTCATTTCATCCCTGCTTTCCTGGCCGATGCCGATGATATTCAGGTATTTGATAGACAATGTGTTGCTCAAAAAAAACTTCTCGCTGATTCTGCCCGTCGCCGGAATATTCGTCGCGTTCGGTATCGCTGTTTTCATTGCGGATATGCTCCGGAATTTCTTCGAATCGAAGTTTGCCGAAGAGACGATTCTGGATTTAAGGGAAAGACTGCTGACGAAAACTTTCAGTCTTCCGAAAACATTCTTTGATAAAAACCAGTCCGGGTATATTGCCTCCAGAATTTCCACAGACGTTCAGGGCGTCAGGTTTTTTATTTCGGGAACTGTTACCAGGCTTTTTGTTGAAGCAATGCACTTGCTCGGCGGAACCATTTTCCTTTTTTATCTCGAATGGCGGCTTGCGCTGCCGGTTGCGGCTGTGCTGCCTTTGTCTTTTGTTTTAACCCGGTTTTTCGCGCGGAAAAATTACGCGGTTTCGCATGAGTCAAGCGAGTTGAACGCCAGGCTCGATGCGGCCTATGTGGAATCTGCGGCAAACGTTCAACTGATCAAATCGTTTGCCGGTGAAAAAAAAATGGTCGCCGGGATAATTGAGCTGGCGGAAAACAAGATTAAAATCCTGTATGAAAATATTACGCTGTACGCCTTATCGAACGGCATAAATAAACTGATGCCGTCCTTGGCGAAACTGGCGGTTCTGATAACCGGTTCTTACTGGGTAATAAGCGGACGCTGGGAAGTCGGTACCCTGATTGCGTACCTGGCTTATTTATCGTATGTCTACAATCCGGTCGCTCAGCTTTCGTCCAGCGTCAACCAGCTTCAGTCGGCGAGGGCGACGCTGGACCGGATCGCCACTATCTTCAACATGGCTCCGGAGCAAAACATCGATAACGGAAAAACTGTCGGGAAACTGAATGGCAAAATCGCGTTTGAAAACGTTTCTTTTTATTACGAAAGAGAGGCGCTTATCCTCGATGACGTCTCGTTCGTCGCAGATCGGGGAGACGTATGGGCGGTCGTCGGGAAAAGCGGTATCGGGAAAACCACGCTCATTTCCCTGATAATGCGTTTCTACCGGCCGCAGAAGGGCCGCATATTTTTTGACGATACGGACGTTTCGGAACTCAACGCCAGATCGCTGAGAAAACGGATCGGGTATGTTTCGCAGAATATTCAATTGTTGTCCGGAAGCATAATCGACAATCTGAAATACGGCAATCCCGATGCCGGGACGGCGGAGATCGTCGCAGCGTGCAAAGCGGCCCGGATTCACGATTTCATCGAGGAACTTCCCGGTAAATACGAAACCATTATCGGGGAACGGGGGATCAACCTTTCCGAGGGCCAGAAACAACGTCTTGCGCTGGCCCGCACCTTGATACAGAATGGCGACATAATTATTCTCGACGAGCCGACTTCGGCCCTGGATCGCGAGACGGAGAATTTCGTTTGTGAAGCGTTTCGCCGGCATTTTCAGGGCAAAACGGCGTTTCTGATCGCGCACCGGGCCGAAACGATTAAAGTTGCGGACAAGGTTATTTTACTGCGAGAAGGCCTGAGTCCACGGATCGGAACAATGGAAGAACTGAAAAATGAGCCTGAAATGAAGAAAATTCTGGATTGACGAAAGATTAACCTGAAAAATTTAATTGCCAGTCAAGTTCTGAAGCGTATAGCGACTGTAAGGAGCGGCTTTATGCCGCACAGGGGCCAGGCAGCCTGTTTACCAATCGGTACGGTCGTAAGAACGATAGCTTATCGCCTCGAACAGGTGGTCTTCGCTGATTTGTTCCTGTCCGGCCAGGTCGGCAATCGTTCTGGCAACCTTCAGAATACGGTCATAAGCCCTGGGGCTCAGATTGAAATTCGTAATCGCGTGCCGGAGCAGCAACTGGCTCTGGCTTTCAAGTTTACAGAATTTCTGCAAGTCTTTCCCGGACATTCCGGCGTTGCAATGGAATTTCCGGGTTTTGAAGCGTCCCCGCTGCACTTCCCGGGCGGTTATGACCCGTTCGAGAATGGATTTGCTGGCTTCGCCGTCAGGCGCGGCCAGCAGTTCTTCATGCGACAGGCGGTTTACTTCCACATGTAAATCTATCCGGTCCAGCAGCGGCCCGGAAATCTTATTCCGGTAACGCCGTTTTTCGTCGGGTTTGCAGCGGCAGCCGAGAGCAGGGTTTTCCAGACCGCAGGGGCACGGATTCATTGCCGCCACCAGCATGAAATTAGCCGGAAAACTGCAGCTTCCCGCCGCGCGGGTTATATTCACCACTCCGTCCTCCATGGGCTGACGCAGGACTTCAAGCACGTTGCGTTTAAATTCGGGAAGTTCGTCCAGGAATAAAACCCCGTTGTGCGCCAGGCTTATTTCTCCCGGTGCGGGGTTTCCGCCGCCGCCGATCAGCCCGACATCGCTGATGGTGTGATGCGGCGCACGAAAAGGGCGGCGGTTCAATAACGGCTCACCGTTCGAAAGCATGCCGAGCACGCTGTGGATCCGGCTGGTTTCCAGCGTTTCCTCCAGAGTCATCGGCGGCAGTATGCCGGGCAGGCGTTTTGCGATCATGCTCTTGCCGGTACCCGGCGGGCCGATCATCAGGCTGTTATGCCCCCCGGCGGCTGCTATTTCCGCGGCGCGGCGGGCAACAACCTGTCCCTTTACCTCATTGAAATCGGGAAGTTCGCTGTGATGATTATGGATATAATCCTGCAGGCTGGCTTTATAAGGGAAAATATCCCCTTCAGTAAAAAAAGCGACGGCGTCACGCAGATTATGAATTGGAATGACCGGGAAATCCCCCGCCGCTAAAGCTGCCTCTTCCGCGTTTTTATAGGGAACCAGCAGAGTATCTATTTCGTTTTTCGCGCTGATCTCAATCGCGACCGGCAAGGCGCCGCGCACCGGGCGCACGGAACCGTCCAGCGCGAGTTCTCCGATTATGGCCGTACGGGAAAGAAGCCGGCGTTCAATGACTCCGGTTGCCGCCAGCATACCCAGGGCTATCGGCAGGTCAAAAGCGGCGCCCTCCTTTTTCAATCCGGCGGGCGCAAGGTTCACGAGCGTCGCGCCGCGCGGATGGGGAAAACCCGATGAGTGCAGCGCGGAACGCACCCTGTCCTTGCTTTCCTTGACCGCGGCATCCGGCAGACCGACGATTGAGACGAAAGTCTGTTCGCCCTTTTCCGTGGCATGTACCTCCACTTCGACTGGAAAAGCGTTGATTCCGGTAATTGCGGCTGACCAGGTTTTGGCTAACATGTTTTTCCTCTATGCTGATTTTATTTCCGGCAACGGTAAACTATCGCAGGGGGCACGTTCTGCCAGACGACGCGGGAGACATTCACTTCCCGAAACGAGTTTTTGAGCAATTTTCTGAAACGCTGCCCCGCCGGCAGCAGGAGGCCCTGCAAATACGCGAAAGTGGTAAAATAGCCGTCCGGGGCCAGCGATTCGATAACCGTTCCCAGAATTGCTTTCTGGAGCCTTACGGGGAAAGCCGCCCACGGCAGCCCGGAAACAACTGCGTTGAGACGTTTTACTCCGGCATTTTCCATGATTTCAGAAAGATTTTCCGCGCTGTCATTAACGATATTCACCTGCGGACGGTTTTTCCGCAGGTTTTCATACATTTTGTGGTCCAGTTCAACCGCGATGAATTTTGCCCTGGGGTGAAGGCAGGCAAGTATTTCGTCAGTAATTACGCCCGTCCCCGGGCCCAGTTCGATTACGGTTTCCGCACATTCGATATTGATCCCGGCAATCATTTCCCGGCACAGCGCCGGAGACGACGGGCAAAGCGCCCCTATAAGTCCGGGATTCGCCAGAAATCTTTTAAAGAACAGTTGTTTCGTCAAATTCTTATCCCCTCATTAGAAATTGGAAAACATTATTTCGTGGTCGTATTTCTCAAAAACCGCCTCAGCGCCTTCCGGGATATCCTCCCTGAATTCGCCGCGCATTACAAATATGATCTTTCCCGGAGGACCTTTTTTAATAAGTCCGGGCAGTTCCTGACGGGAGATCAGCCGTTTTTTCGCGTCTTCATACTTTAATCCCATTTCCAGTTCCCCGCCATGGATATAGAATAATATATCCTTATTCCTGAACTTCCAGGCCGCAGCATGCATTACGTTCGGATGCGCGATAATTGTCATTCCGGGTTTAACCCGTTCCTTGAACTGCTCCAGGAAAAGTCCCTGGGCTTTGCCGCTCAGGTAGTGCTCCGGGATCACGAAAAATGAAACGGCCATTACCGCCGCGGGGCCGGCAAGCAGAAGAACGGCCTTAGTCCGGTAAGCTTTAGCCTTATACATTTTATACAGACAAATTACCCACAATGCGGTTGCGCAACCCGTCAAAATCCATTTCCACCATTCTTCCGGAGCATACATTCCGCGGAAAACGCCGCAGTCGGCAATGATCTGGACCGCGGCAAAGACAAACATTCCGCCAAGCAGCAAAATGATAAGCATACGGGCCGTAACGTCAAAAATTTTCGTATTTCCGGCGCGAAAATATTCTATCAGACCGCGGCTGAATAAAACGGCAAGCGGCATGAAGCACGGCAGAATGTAAGTCGGCAGTTTGCCGCTGCATGCCGAGAAAAACAGAAACGGAAACAGCAGCCAGCAGAGCGCGAACTTAATCAGTTTATCCTGCGCCAGGCTGCCGAAGCTTTTTTTGAAGGCGACAAGCGCCCCGGGAACGAATAACAGCAAAGGCATGGCGCCGAGGAACAGGAACGGTATGAAAAAATAAAACGGTTCCGGATGATGAGTCCCGGCGCTGTCCATGAAGCGTTTTATGTGTTCATCCCAGAAAAAATAATTCCAGAAGTCAGGTTCCTGACGGTGGATCATGAGCGCCCAGGGCAAAGATACGGTTACGGTAAATACCAGCGGAATCCAGGGCAGCGTGAATATCTGTTTCCAGCGTTTCGTCCAGATCAGGTAAGGGATTACGGTTATCGCCGGGACCGCAAAAGCGAGAAACCCCTTGGTCAGAAAGGCAAAGCCGGCAAAAATACCGGCGGCGGCCAGAGCCGCAATCTTGCGCCAGTTCCATTTTTCCTGTTCACAACCCCAGTAGAAACTTATCAAAGTGCCGTTCACAAAAAACATGGTCGGAGCATCCAGCACGGCAAAAGTTCCAACCCCGAAAACCATTCCGAAAGTAAGGAAAAGCCCGGCGGCCAAAAGCGCTTCTTCCGGGTCCCGGTGAAATTTCAATATAAGGAAGAACAACAGCAACGCCGCCAGGCCGGTAGATAATGCCGAGGAGAAACGAACGGCAAAGGCGTTTTCCCCGAACGCCATTATCGAGAGGGCGTTCAGCCAGTATCCCATCACCGGTTTTTCGAAGTAGCGCACGCCGATGAGTTTCGGTACGGTCCAGTTTCCGGTTTCCAGCATTTCGCGCGGGATTTCCCCGTACCGGAATTCATCCGGGGTCAGCATCGGCCTGCCGCCGAGCGGCAGGATATAGAGCAGGACATAGAGAAGGAGCAAGCCGATATAATATTTTTTCATTTCGCGTTATATTCCTTGACAAAGATTTCCCCGTCCCAGAATCCGTTTTCGAAATCCGGCAGCTCTTTGCGGCGTTTTTCGGAATCCGTGATGATTATCACATGCCTGTCCGGGTTCCGGACCATTTTGCGGAAGTTTTCATTATCGAGAAGACGGTGCGCGGAATCTTTGCGTTCCAGTCCATAAGAAAGTTCTCCCCCCTTGTGGTATATGTAAACGTCGTCGCGTTTGAACGTCCAGCACGCCGCGCTGACCAGATTTTTATAGGAAACCAGAATAGTTTTACCGTCAATTCTGTTCCTGAATTTTTCCAGTCGCCCGACCGGGGCTTTTCCCGACTCAACGACAGCGGGAACTACGATATGGAAGGCAAACATCGCGATAATTGTACCGAAAGCAAAATAGCCGAATTTCTGATAGGCGTCCCCCTGTTTTGCCGCTTTTTTGAGCAATGCCCCCATAATGACGATCGCAGCTGCCGCAATCGCCCATTTATAATTTTCCTCCGGCAGATACAGGGCGCGGGGAATTAAACCTGATGTGGCTGCTATCTGGGCAACCGCCAGTAAGGATACCCCGCTAAACAGAACCCCGGCAAGAATATTCAGGGTCAGATCAAAAATCCTGAGCTTTCCGGCCTTGAAATATTCATTCAGCCCGAAAGCAAGCAGTATGGCAATACCGGGGAAGCACGGCAGAATGTAAGTTACCAGTTTGCCGCCGGAGGCTGAACAAAGCAAGAACGGGAAAACGACCCAGCAGACCGCGTAACGCAATAAAGGCCGTTTAAAAAAGTCCTTATATTTATGTCCATACCCCTTGATGACTGCCGGCAGCAGAAAAGTCCACGGCAGAGGACCGATGAACATAAACGGAATGAAAAACCACCATCCCTGAGGGTGCTGAGACGCGTTTTCGCCGGTGAAGCGTTCAATATGCTCCACCCAGAAAAAATAGTTCCAGAAATCAGCGTCTCTGTGGTGTATCGCCAACGCCCACGGCAGAATCGTCAGCAATACCAGGGCCAGGGGTATCCAGGGAAGCGAGAATATGCACTTCCAGCGTTTTTCCCAGAGCAGAAATGCCAGGATCACGGTTCCCGGAATGCCGAACGCCAGAAAACCTTTGGTCAGGAACGCACCGCCGCAAAAAGCGCCCGCCGCCGCGAGATAAGCGATCCTGGCGCGGTTCCAGGGACATTGATAAGCGCAGAAGAACGCCGCCAGCGTACCTGTCAGGAAAAAATTGAGCGGAGTATCCAGAACCGCGTAGGTACCGACCCCGAAAACCAGCCCCATGGTCAGATAAATAACCGTGGTCATGAAAGCGAGGCGCCGGTCCGTGAAACGCCGCACGAACCAGCCCAGCGTCAACGCGGTCAGCAATGCGGTCATGGCGGATGAGAAACGCACGGCGAAATTATTTTCACCAAAGGCCATGATCGAGAAAGCGTTCAGCCAGTGGCCCATTATCGGTTTTTCGAAGTAGACCAGGTTATTTAATTTAGGTACAACCCAGTCGTTATGGGCAATGAGTTCTCTGGCTATTTCCGCATAGCGGGGTTCATCCGGAGTATACAGGGGACGGAAAAACAAGGTTCCCAGATATAAAAGAGCAAAAGTTCCAACAAGTATAAGAAATGCTTTTCTATTCACTTATAAAAATCCCTTAACAAGCATATTTATTTAAATCATGGCATCAGCTTTTAAGGTAATCCGATTTTGATATTTAGCAATTAAAAAAAGGCTTCTTATCAGTTTTATTGGTTAAATCCCGGCTGGTTTGCCCGCAAACTGTCAACGCGAATGCGAAATAGGAAAACAGTAATTCCGAATGAAAAATAGTTCTCAGACTTTATCCCCAAATCTTGACCGGTTATTTCCAAATGAATTTTTATTTCGCAGACTGCTGATTTTTGACGGAAATTGCCATTTTTTGCATTATT
>JAQUOK010000045.1 GCA_028717165.1 Victivallaceae bacterium
GTATATTGACGCGGGAGCCGATATTGTAGTCGGGCATCATCCTCACGTTCCGCAAGGGATTGAGCAATATAAGGACGGCTGGATAGCTTACAGCCTGGGAAACCTTGTCTTCGACAGTGATTATGTAGCGGCGTTTAAGGATACCGACCACGGTTATCTTCTAAATATAGGAATAGCCGAACATTCCGTTATGAATATTGAAATTATTCCTTATTATCTGAAGAATTGTTCCACGGTGGAAACCTGTACTGTTGAAGAACTTGATAATTACAGAGAATTCCTGAAAAACATAAGCGGCTGCATAGGTGATGAAGTCAAATTCGAAAACAGTTGGGAAAAATTCGTTACCTGGCGCTGGAACCAGAGCCGGAAAGACTTTCACCGCAACTTATCAAAAAATTTCATGGATGAAAACAATCCCGGATTTATCTGGATGCTTAAAAACTGTTACGGTTGTCCTACCGCTCACGAACTTCTGGAAAAATCCATGGAACTCCTGCTGGAAGGTAAAATATCAAGATAAACGTTTCCTGGAGGGCGAATGTCCTCACGAGCCGAAACACGTTTAACGTCTACGGCTCGACTCCACAAATTTTTCTATAGGATTACTCTGTAACGGTTTTTTTTCATGAGCAGTTGCCGGAGGAGAAGCAGAGCCCTGATTTTGGCGCGTTCGCGTATTGATTCGCGGCTGCCGGGGAAAACATAGTTTTCCGTTATGATTTCCCCCTGCAGAAACGCCGCTATATGAACCGTGCCGACCGGTTTTTCCGCAGTGCCGCCCTCCGGCCCGGCAATACCGCTGACCGCAATGGCGGCATTGGCTTCAAGGTTTTTCGCTGCGCCCTGCACCATGGCTTCCACGCATTCCCGGCTGACCGCCCCGCAGTTGTCAAGGATAGGCTGCGGTATGTCCAGCAGTTTATTTTTAACGGCGTTGCTGTAGGAAACTATTGCCCCCTTAAATACCTGCGACGCTCCCGGCAGGTCGGTTATCGCCGCTGCGATCATCCCGCCGGTACAGGATTCCGCGATCCCCAGGGTGTAACCGCTTTTTTTGAGGCGTTCGAAAACCTCCGGCACCACCGCCAGCCGGTTATCGGCCAGGACTGCGTCTCCGAACAGTTTTGCGGCTTCTGCGGCTTTCTCCCGGACTAAATCCTTATCCTCGCCGCTCAAAAATACTTTCACGCCTTCAATCGAAGCGCAGTATGCCAGGGATATCGGCAGACCTTTCACTAACGGTTCGATTTTGTCCTGGACTATCAGTTCGGAGATGGAAGCGATCATGAAACCGGCGGTAAAAGTCATTTTGACCGCGAGCTTTTTCAGAAGCGGCATCGCTTCATTCTGGAACATTGGGTTGAGTTCATGCGGCGGGCCGGGCAGAAGTATGATTTGAACCTTTCCTTTCACCCATAAACCGGGAGCGGTGCCGATACGGTTCTTCAGAACCGTCGAGTTTTCTGGAACATCCGCCTGCGTCAGATAATCCTCGCGCGCTACGGTGGAATAGCGTTTCGCCCAGCGCCGCTCCAAATCATCGACTATCGAAAAGTCCCTTTTCAGTTTCAGGCCGAGAAAATCACAAACCGCATTGCGGGTCAGATCGTCGCGGGTCGGTCCCAGGCCGCCGGTAGTAATTATCAGTTCGGAATCGGTTGCCGCCGCCTCAAGCGCCTGGCGCATATCCGCGGCGCTGTCTCCCACAACCAGAGCCCGGAACGGGACGATTCCGATTTCGGCAAGCTGTTGCCCCAGAAACGCCAGATTCGTGTTGACCGTAGTTCCTTTCAGTAACTCGGTCCCCGTACAGATAATACTTACCCGCATGTTTTCTAAACCTGTAATTTAAATTTTATCAAACTGTAATACGCAACTATTTTTCCGCCTGAAGGCGGGACTGCAAACCCGCTTTTCGTAACCCGCAGCACTTAACACGGAATACGTTTACAAGAGAAATTTAACTCCAGCGACTTTTGCGAGTTTCCTGCCCAAATCCTCCATCATTTCACGGGATTCAAAAACAACCGGAAGCCGGTAGGCCTGATATTTACCGTTGGCTGACTTGTCTTTTTTTTCGAGTTCCGCTTTTATTCCGGATTCTTTCAGCAGATCAATTATTGCGCCGCAGCAGTTCGGGTTTGCCGCATCGACAATAATCCGGTAGCTCCAGTCCACCGGGAATTTGATTTCCTGTTTCCCGTCCATTCCGGATGTCCTTATTTTACCAAGTGAAGCCCATGTTGAAGTGGAATCTGATCTTTTTGGGCAGCCCGTCGACAGTTGATAAAAGCGGATAAGCCAGGTCAAGCTGGATAGGCGCTTCCAGGTACGGCACCTTGATACGCAGCCCGTAACCGGCGCCGACGTTAAACTTATTGAAGTTTACCGTGAAAGAATCTTTCCAGGCGCCGCCGGCATCGACAAATATGGCTCCGCGGACGAATTTATAGATAGGATGCGTCATCGTTGCCGTAAGCAGGAGCATGCTGCCGCCTCCGGTCGGATCGTCATTGTCATCCGTCGGAGCGATTGAGCGGTAGGGGAAACCGCGGATGGTTTCACCGCCCCCGAGGAAGTACCTTTCGAAGAGGGGGGCCTGTTCATTGTTGTTGAAGTTGGGAACCGTACCTATTTTAGCGCCGGTCTGGAAAATAAGCGCCTTGTCAAGCAGCGACCAGTAATGGCTGCCTTTCGCTTCGAGACGATAAAAACTGGTGGTTGACCCGAGTCCCGTCGGCGACATGGCGCCCATAAGATTCACGGCGTATCCGCAGGTGGGGTTGGTGGTGCTGTCCCTGGTATCGCGGTTAAACATCAGGGAAAACTGGCTGACATTCTGGTTTCCCTCGTTATCCCGCAATTCCTTCGACTTATCGTCGGACATATTCCAGACTCTGACGTTTTCAAATTTGTAGCCGAGCGTTGCGCTGGTGAAATCATCAAGTATTTTTTTGGTCAGCGAAGCTCTGAAGCCGAGCCTGGTTTCATTCCAGTTCGGATAGACGACGGTATTCCAGTAGCCGTTGACCGCCAGGCGCAGCGGAATATCAAAGAGCCACGGTTCGACAAAGTCGAAGTTTAAGCTGTTACGCTTGATACCGATAAGTCCCTGTAAACGGATTCGCTGGCCGCCGCCCCTGAAATAGTTTCCGGGATTGGTAATGTCAAAGTTGTTGCTGACGATTTCTCCCATGCCGACCAGAGAGTAGTAACTTGAAAGGCCGCCGCCCACTTTGAACTGGTATGCGGGTTTTTCTTCAACTTCGAAGGCGACGTTTTTCTTGTTGAAGTCGTTGGAATTGACCGTGATGGCTTCCACTTTCTTGAAGTAACCCATGCCCATCAGGCGCTCTTTACTGGCTTGAATGCGGTTTTTATCGAGCGGGTCCCCGGGCTGGATTACCAGTTCGCGGCGGATTACTTTGTCTTTGGTTATGGTATTGCCGCTGATCACGACCCGGTTAATGGTATATTTGCGTCCTTCGCTGATCACGAGCTGCAGGTCGACGATATGGGTATTGAAATCCGCCAGACGTACTTCCCGGCAGGAGATATTGGCGTATCCCAGTGATTCATAGGCATTCTGGATCATGTCTATCGTCGTCTGGACAAGCTCATCGTTATAGGTCATGCCTTTTCTGATCCGCAGGAGAGGGGTAAGTTCGGCAGCTTTGAATATTTTGTTGCCGAGGATAGTCACTTTTCCTATTTTATAAGGTTTTCCCTCGTAAATGTCGAAATTGACATCGACGTATTCGGGATTTTCCTTTTCAGGGGTTATTTTAATGTCTTTGACCTTGAAGTCGAGGTAGCCTTTATTCCAGAAAAGTTTTCGCAGCCGGGCCTTGTCCTTTTCCATTTCATCCCGCTCAAGCAGTCCGACCTCAAGGAAACGGCTCAAATAGGAATGGCGGTTGGCAATGGCGTTCTTCAATGTCCAGTTTGAAAAAACAGTCACCCCCGTAAAAGTAACGTCGTCAACTTTAAGCCGAAGATTTTCATTGATATTGAAAGTGACATTTACTTTGTCTTTGCCGGCGCTTTCGAGCGTCGGGGCGATCTGCGCGTCATTATAGCCCTTATCCCGGTAGAAAGCGCGCAGCTGATTGGCGCTTATCCGCAATTTATTATCGTTAAGCGGCATGCCGGCGTCAAGCACCACGCTCGCTTTAAGATCTTTAGTGGGAAATTTGCGGTTGCCTTGGAAAATTATTTTATCAACCCGCGGTTTGACCTTTATTTTTACGATTATTTCAACCTGGTCGCCGGGAATGTCTTTCACCTCTGAAACCACATCATCGAAAAAACCCAGCCCGTAAAGGCGTTTAATATCTTCGTTCAGGGTGTTTTTATCGTATTCCTTACCATTTTTCTGCTGCATGTTGTACAAAAGCATTTTCTCAGGGAAAGCATAACCTCCCTGCTGTTCAAATTTTATGCTTTTTATAACAGCTGCGTCCAGTACGCTGCAGCATATGCTCAGAAGTACTGTCCACAAAATCAATAATTTCTTCACGGCTGCGATTCCCCTGAATTAAGCGTCACTGACCGGACGGTCGTCAGCGGTGTATTTGACATTGACAAATTCCATTCGCGACGGGAAAAATTTCATTTTCACGACCCCGGTCTGCCCATTACGGTTTTTTTCCAGTATAAGTTCCGCATCCACTCCCGCCTGGTCCTGTTCCAGACTTATGGATTTCGCCTCGTCCCGGTCCCGGTGCAGGAAACTGACGATATCGGCATCCTGTTCTATGGAACCCGATTCCCGCAGGTGGCTCAGCCTGGGCCTGGCTGACGCCCCGGCGGTTTTCTCTACCTCACGGTTGAGCTGAGCCAGCACCAGTATCGGTATATTCAGTTCTTTGGCGAGTTTTTTTATTCCTGAGGAAATTTCCGCCACTTCCTGCTGGCGGCTTTCAGCCCGTCCGTCCGCTTTCATCAACTGCAGGTAATCGATCACGATGAATTCGATGTCATGCATCATTTTAAGGCGGCGGGCTTTCGCCCTCAATTCGGCGATGGTCAGGCCGCCGGTCGGATCGATAAAAATTTTTGCTTTCTGCAGAACATTGACGGCCTGAGTAAGCTTCGACATTTCGTTATTTTTAAAAGAACCGTCGAAAAACCTGCTTTCCGGTATCCTGGCTTCGGTGCAGATCAGGCGGCGCGCAATCTGTTCTGAAGTCATTTCCAGACTGAAAAGCGCAACGGAGCGCGGTTTGCTGGTCTGGACCGCAATGTTGCGGATCAGGTTCAGGGCCAGCGAAGTTTTGCCGATAGAGGGCCGGGCTCCGAGCACGAACATTTCCCCCGGTTTCATTCCCCCGATCATTTTATCAAGGTCAGGCAGTCCGGTGGGGATGCCTATTTCTATTTTGCCGTCGATCAGCGCCTGGATATTTCTGAAAGTTTCTCCCAGGGTTTCCTTGAGGGTCACAATGTCGGAACGGCTGGTCACGTTGCGGACTTCGAAAAGGTCGCTTTCGATCCGGTCGATCAGTTCTTTGGCGTTTATGGAGTCGTCATAGCATTTCAGCAGCGCTTCGCTGCAGACGTTGATCATATTGCGCAGGATAAAGAATTCCCGGACAATGTCGCACCAGCTTTCCAGATTGGCGGTCGTCGCGATGGAATTATAGAGTTCGGCGAGAAAAATCTCGCCGCCGATATCTTCCAGCGTACCGTTCTTCGTCAGCTGATGCGCAACGGAAATAAGGTCGACACCGAGATCGGACTGATTATAAAGCGCGTCGACCGCCTTGAAAACCTCCCGGTGAATATGGGAATAAAAAGCGTCCGCCGTACCGAGCTGTTCCGTCACCATATCGATGCATGGCCGGGGTTCGCGCAGCATGGCGGCCAGAACTGCCCTTTCAGCCTCAAGGCTGTGAGGCTGAGGGCGTTCATTTATAACGGCGCCAGACGCTTCCTGATTATTCCGGATATTGACCATATTTTATCGAAGTATTAAGCCTGAGCCCGGTTTATCTGTACTTTCAACACTGCCCGGACATCATTCCTGAGGGCGATTTCAACCTCGAAGGAACCAAGCGTCTTGAGCGCTTCGTCAAGTTTCACCTGATGCATGGTAACTTCCAGATCTTTTTCGGCAAGCTGCTCGACAATATTGCGGGCGCTGACCGAACCGAACAACTGGCCGTCTTCCGAAGCCTGCATGGCGAAGGTTAACTCGGTTTCATTGATTTTAGCTGCCAGCACTTCATTATCGGCTAATTCCTGGGCGCGGCGTTTTTCGTTCTGTTCTTTGCGGGCCGCCAGCATTTTTGCGGTTCCCGGAGTTAATTTGGTCACTTTGCCCTGGGGAATAAGGTAATTCCTGGCGTATCCGGCGGAAACGGAAACTTCGTCGCCGGCAAGGCCTAAATCAGCTACGTCCTCAAGTAAAACATATTTTTTGTTTGCCATTATTAATACTCTCCTTTATAAAACCAAACTGACGATTCTGGCGCGTTTGATTGCCGTACTGAGCATTTTCTGGTGATCCAGACAGGTGCCGGTAATGCGGCGGGGCAGAATTTTGCCTTTTTCAGTCTGGAACTTGCGGAGCGTATCCACATCCAGAAAATCGATGTACTTGATCTGGGATTCGCAAAAACGGCAAATTTTCGGTTTGCTCACTCTTTTTTTTCTGCGTGTTTTTCTTCTTTGCATCTTTTTACTTTCCTGTTTTGTTGATGGTAAATAAATTTTATCTGATTTTTTTAGAACGGAATGTCATCCTCGGCATCGTTGCCGACCTCGAATGCATCATTCGGCATTGGAGGGAAACCGCTGTCGTCATCCCGGTAGGAAGGCGCGCCGTCAGGCTGATGAACGCCGCTGTTCCGGTTCTGGGGAGCCTGTCCGGCATTCTGCCGCGGCGCCTGATAAGCGCCGTCATCGCGGCGGGAAGCCCCGACAAACTGAACCCGTTCTGCGACAACCCGCAGCATGGAACGTTTTTTTCCTGTTTCGCGGTCATCCCACTGGTCCAACTGCAGCCGGCCCTCGACTATGGCACTTGAACCTTTTTCGAGATAGCGCTGACATGATTCTCCCTGTTTTCCCCAGACTACAATGTTGACGAAGCAGGTTTCCTCTTTTTCCTGATTATTCGACATATATCTGCGATTTACGGCCAGTCCGAATTCACATACCGCCATGCCGCCCGGAGTATATCTTAATTCCGGCGCTCTGGTCAAGTTCCCGAGTAAAAATACCTTATTTAACGATGCCATACCAGATTCTCCCTTGGCTGTTGTTTAAAACCAGACCTTGTTATTTGTCTATTCTTCGGATTCCTCGGATTCATCAGGCAGCGACAAAACCCCGCTTTCGCCTTCCGGACGGTCGAAATTGATGATCATATTGCGCAGGACGCGCTCATCGAGGCGGAAATGCTCCTGCAGTTCCTTGATCTTGTCCGGTTCGGCGGTAAACACATAATTCCAGTATATGCCGCCTTTGCGTTTTTTGATTTCGTAAGCGAACTGGCGGCGGCCCAGAGAAGCCGACTTGACCATTTCTCCGCCCCATTTTTTGATCAGAGCCGCGATCTCAGCGCTGATAGCTGCGCCTTCATCGTCGACTTTCCTGATATCCAGAATGAATATTGCTTCATACTTTTTCAAGGTTTTTTTCCTCCATTTAACATGGTTCCGGCTTTTCACCCGGATTTGTTGTTTTTTCCGGCTCGCGGCTGATGCTGTTAAAACTGTTCATAGCATGTCCGACTCCGCGAGTCAAACTCAAAGTTAAAGCGTCTACGCTGACTTTCAGTATTTCGTCAAGCACCGGCTTTTCATCATCTTCAAATTCAGCCAGCACATGGTCGATACTTCCGGCCGCGGGGCGCCCGATGCCGATCCGCAGCCTCGGGAAATGGGAAGTTCCAAGATATTCGATAAGCGATTCAACACCGCGGTGTCCGGCGCTGCTGCCGCTTTTGCGTATCCTGATCTTTCCGAGGGGCAGGTCCATATCGTCATACGCCACGATAATTTCCGAAGGGGAAATTCCTCTGGCTTCAGCTAAAGCCGCTACTGCTTTTCCGCTCAGATTCATGAAGGTCAGCGGATGCTGCACCAGTAAATTACGCCCTTTAAAACGCCCCTCCCAGTAGACGCTGCTGTACTTTTCCTTTCTGTTAAAAACGGACGGTAAAGATTTCATGAATGCCGCGGTAACCTGAAATCCGACATTATGTCGGGTTCCTTCATATTCGCGTCCGGGATTTCCCAAACCGACAATCAAATTTATCTGACTGGCTGACATCCCGTTCATCGGCAATCTTTACCCCGGATTGATTATTCTTGAGCTTCGGCGTTTTCAGCTTCGGCAGCTTCTTCGCCCTTTGCGGCCTCTTCAGCGGCAGCGGCGGCTTCCGATATCGGTTTGGTGATATGGAAAGCAACCAGTTCCGGATCTGAAACCAGTTCGACGTTTTCCGGCATTACGATTTCGCCTATATGCAGGGATTCGCCTATTTCCAGAGCGGTAATGTCGACATCGAAATGTTCCGGCAGGTCGCCGGGCAGGCAGCTTACTTCGATTTCATGGATTGCCTGTTCCAGAATACCGCCCTTGGATACGCCGGCAATGTCGCCGTGAGACGGCCTGACCGGTATCGAAGCGGTGATTTTCTCATCCATTTTCACTTCCTGAAAATCAATGTGCGTAACCTGCGATTTCAGGAAATTTTCCTGGACTTCCTTTACCACTGCCGCGGTTTTCTTCCGCCCCTGGCGCAGAGTCAGGAGGTTGAAGTCATGTTTTGAGAGTGCTTTCCACTCTCCGGCGTCGACCAGCAAGGGTTGAGTTTCCGCGCCGTGGCTGTAGATAACAGCCGGGATTTTTCCGGCCTTTCTGAGCCGCCGCACAGCCGCTGACCCCATTTCACTGCGTGGTTCGACTGCGAGTTCATAGTTTGTTTTGCTCATACAATTCCTTTCCTTTTTGTTATTGACAAAGCGCAAATGCTTTTTTATTTATTTAACGACCATGTGCGAAATACCTGTTTCGCACAGCCCTTTATTTTTTCATTTTGAAAAGGGAAGAAACCGACCTTCCCTGATGAATGCGTCGGATGGCTTCGCCGAGAAGCGGTGCGACGCTCAATACTTTGACCTTGCCGTCAAGAGCGTCGACATTCGGCACGCCGTTGGTGGTGATAAGCTGTTCGATATTGGTGTCGGATAATAATTGTTTCTTGCCTTTTTCGTTCAGCAGACAATGTGAAACCACGACATAAGTCTTGGCCGCTCCGGCTTTTTGCAGGATATCCGCCGCCGCGCAGATAGTCCCGGCAGTGGAAGTGAGGTCGTCGGTGATAATGCAGATTTTATCCTTGACTTCACCTACGAGGTGGGATGAGGCTACGGTGTCGGCGCTGATGCGGCGTTTTGCGACCACCGCCAGCCCGGCGTCCAGCATCCCGCAGTAGGCATTGGCCATTTTAACGCTGCCGGAGTCGGGAGAAACGACCACCGCGTCGTTTCCGACCAGTTGTTTCAGGTAGGGAACGATAACCGGACGGGCGTAGAGATGATCGACGGGAATGTCGAAAAACCCCTGGATCTGCTGGGAATGCAGGTCCATGGTAATAATCCGGTTCGCACCGGCTGCGACCAGGAGGTTGGCCACCAGTTTTGCGGTGATCGGGACTCGCGGCCGGTCCTTGCGGTCCTGGCGCGCGTAACCGTAATACGGCAGGACGGCGGTGATGCGGCCGGCGGACGCGCGTTTGGCGGCGTCCATCATTATCAGCAGTTCCATCAAATTTTCATTTGTAGGCGAACAGGTCGGCTGAATGATAAAAATATCGGCGCGGCGGATATTTTCTTCGAACTGAACGAAGATTTCACCATCCGGAAAACGCGTAAGATTCACCTTGCCCAATGGTAGTTCAAGGTAGTCAGCAATAGCTTTCGAAAGCTTCGGATGAGCGCTGCCTGAATAAACACGAATATCCTTCGGCATAATCATATTATCCTCATTTAAAATTGCGTTTTTACAGATAAAACCTTAAAACGTCAGAGGAAAACGGCAGGCAGCAAAGCAGGACGGCGTGCAGGCACGCTGTCATACAAAAACCTTCCGGGTTCGCTCTGAACAAGAGCTAAATCCAATATCTGGATTAAGGTTTCAACAAATATAAATTAACAGGAATGAAACTTAACGCATATTTATGGGATTACAAACGAAATCGGAACATTATCCGGAGAAAAAAGGAAAAAATAATTGATTAACCTTAATAGCTGTGGGAAAAACCCACGGAACATTTGCCTACCTTTAATCCCACTCGGATTATTACTGAAAAACTTGCACACGGCGTTAATTAATATAATACCCGGCAATCCGCCATTTACCGTCTTTATCGCGCATGGCGGTGACGGTTTCGACGGCTGACAGCCTGTTTTCGAATGAAGACCGGAATTCCATTATAATATAAGTTCCGTCCGGAGCGTTCGGCAGGGTGGTATGGTAAGTTTTCGCCGAAAATTTCCGGGAAATCTTTTTGCCGAGTTTTTCCCTGGTTTTTCCGATAATGTATTCACATTGTTTGCGGGGAATGCTTTTCCTGAAAAAATCGGCGGCAGTATCCCAGCTTTCGCCGTATTTGCCGTCATCCGCCAGCCGCAGCCATTTTTCGGCGGCGGCAACCGCCGCTTTGAAGTCCGCATGCGAAGCGGTTTGGAATACCAGCAGATACGGTATCGCCGGATTTCCGGCGGTATCGCGGAAAGAATTGAATTCAGGCGGATTTATCCGGATGATATAAGTCTTGCCCGGCTGCAGTTTCACCGGGAGCACGCAGGTGCGCCTGTCTTTAAGGTAGCGGATCTTCTTCGAATCCGTTTCGGGAAAGGTGTCCGGAGACTGGCTGCACCACGACCACATTTTATCAGTCAGCATGTCTTTGCTGAAAGTTACGGAAATTTCCTTAAGCCCGGGATCAACATTCGTATCTCCTGCCTGCGGCACGGTTTTCACGACTGACGGCGGCATGGCGGCAACGGTCGGTTTTGATTTGTCCTGAGCCTGAACAGCAGTTACGGCAAGTACTATCGCCAGTATTATATATTTCATTATTAAGCCTCCGATCTCAGTAAAGCTTAAGCTGTCTCCAATGATTCAAGATAGCCCATTCTGCGCAGACTGAAACTGAGCGCAGCGAAAGGCAGTTTCCCGTTTAAAAATACCTTTTTTCCGGGCAAAAGCAAATCGCGTTTTAAGTTCCGCACAAAAAAAGCGGAGGCCGAAGCCTCCGCCTGGTCATTTCATGGGATCTTGTTTCAGCAGCCGTATTTGGCGCATTCGCCGAGCATTTCTTCAATGCGGAGCAACTGGTTGTATTTGCAGATACGGTCGGTTCTGGACATGGAACCGGTTTTGATCTGTCCGGCATTGACTGCTACCGCGAT
>JAQUOK010000046.1 GCA_028717165.1 Victivallaceae bacterium
AAAGCGGTCGAACTTTGCCGTGAATTCGAGGTCATACCTTATTTTCACGGCTGCGGCGGCTTTTCCGTACTTTATCCGGATTTTATCGAAATGGGAATAACCTGTACCGGCCGGCTCCAGACGGAAGCCAAAGGTAATAATTTTGCCGAATTGAAAGCCGAATTCGGTAAAGACCTGTGTCTTTGGGGGGCAATTGACGGACAACATATTCTCGTCGAAGGAACTCCCGAGGAAGTGAAAGCGCATGTCAGAACACTCTTAACGAATAATTATGACGGAACCGGATTTGTTGCCGGGCCGACACATTCGTTCACGGAGGACACTCCGATCGAAAATGTACTGGCGGTGTATGAGGCGTTGAACGAAACTGCGACGGTTTGAAAAATGAAGATGCGACTTGAACAGACAGAGCATGCGGATTTGCCCGGCATTGAAGCGGAAATCGAATCTGAACTGAATTCCGGCGTCATTAATGGCGCCGCCATCAGCGCCGGGACCGCGGACGCAGCCCGCTTTGAAAAAGCCTGGGGATACGCGGATATCGGCCGCGGCACGAAAATGCGGCCGGATACGGTTATCGATATGGCAAGCGTCACCAAGGCGCTTGCGACCGGTTCGGCGCTTGCCCTTTGCCGCGATGACGGCCTGATCGACTTCGACCGGCCGTTCACGGCTTATCTGCCCGATTACCGTGCCCAGTTGGCGGAAACGGTCACGGTACGCGATCTGGCCATGCATATTTCCGGATTCGGGCAGCAGGTTCATTACACGGCCGCAACCGGAGGGGAAATAAGGCGGAACCTGCTTTCCGTCGCCCCGTCCGGAACCCATGGCGTTTTTGAATACTCGTGCTGGAATTTCCATCTGCTCGGCCTGATTGTGGAAAACATGTCCGGACAGTCCCTGCCGGATTTCTGCCGCGACCGGATTTTCGCGCCGCTCGGGATGAACGATACTTCGCTGGGAAAGCCGCTTACCGATGATCCGGCGCGGCTCGCCAGAACCTGCGCCGCCGCCGGGCCGGGGCAGATTTCAGATTTGATTGCTTTCCGGCTCTACCGGGACGGCTTCAGCGCCGGCAACGCCGGCGCGTTTTCGAGCGCTTCCGACCTCGCGCTTTTCGCCAAGTGCATGCTCAACGGCGGCGGCTATGCGCCCGGTAAACGGTTGTTTTCGGCCGCTTCGTTCGACGCGCTGACCGTACCGCGGATGCAGTCCGGCGCGGTCCGGCGCAGCCTGGGCTGGATCGTCGCGGACGAATTGAAACCGGCCGGATTTTCCGGCCGGACAATCTATCATTCCGGCTGGAGCGGCCAGACGCTGTTCATGGATTTGGAAAAACGGTTTTACGCCGTGGTTCTGACCACCCGGACTTTGAACGAATAACAACGTGCCCGCCGGGGGCGGTTTAAGCTCATCGGCGAATTAGGCGAATTAAGTAAAACTGCGGAGAATGAAACATGTTAAACGATTTCGGGTATGTTGACCGGGCATTTGCCAACATCAGACGGGTAGTGGACGAACAAGGCGAAAATATCAAAAAAGCCGCCGCGATGATGGCGGACGCGATCGGAAACGACAAACTGATCAACGTCTACGGCGGCGGCGGGCATACTACCCTGGTCATGGGGGAAATGTTTTTCCGGGCCGGCGGCCTGAGCAATATCAACCCGATCATGGAAACCGGTATTTCGGTATTCAACCAGGCTTTGAAATACCTGGAGCTGGAACGCTGCGAAAACTTCGGGCGCTCGGTAATGAAATACTATGATTTGCAGCAAGACGATCTGCTGATAATTTTCCACAATATCGGTATTAACGCCGCCACGATTGACGCGGCGCTGGAAGCCAGGGAACGCGGCGTAAAGATCATTGCCGTCTCCAGTTCATACTGGCAGGATGGAATGCCGGAAGACCATTTCATCCGGCATTCCAGCAAAATAAATCTGTTTGAACTCGCGGACGTCTGTATTGACGATTATAATCCGGTGGGGGATTCGATAGTCGGTATCCCGGGTTTCGATATTCCGATCGCGCCGGTTTCCAATGTGGTGGATTTCACGATCGCGCACCTGCTGGAGATCGAATGCGTCCGGATATGCGTGGAGGAACGCGGCATTATCCCGCCGGTCTGGAACAGCGCCAACACTCCCGGCGGCGATCAGAAGAACGCCGCTTATGTGAAAAAATACAAACCCTTAGTCAAGAGCCTGTAAAATGAAAACTGCTTGCTTTAATGACAAAAACGCGGCTCTCGCTTATCTGCTGGAAAAATACCGGGTAAGCGGAACCGGAAAGATTACCGGCAGTTGTCTTGAAGCCGGCGGCAGAAATATTCCGCTTTTGCCATGGCGGCTGGAAAGACGCTTTACCGAACTCAGAAGCCTGATTGCCAACCGGACTCTGGAAGATGTCTCCACTTTACGTTTCGCCCGCCTCACTACCGGAATTGAAAACCTGGACGAACTGATCTTTCAGGAACTCGACCTCTGCGAATGGCTGGGCGCGTCTCCGGTCAGCCGCCTGTTTGCGGTATTCAGCGGCAGGCGGGCGGTGAATATCATCGCCAGACTGGAAAACGGCATTTCGACCAGCGTCGAATGCAGCGTCATGCTGCCGAAAAACGCCGCCCCGCTCAGCCGTCACGAAATAATCGCCCGCCGCGGCGTGGCCTCCGACCAGGTCGTCGATGTTCAAGTGCCGCAAAGTTCCATTTATACTTATACGGCGGAAAAAGCGGAATGTTTTACGGATGTGGACGCGGAAATTTTCGGTTTGTCCCAGTCTGACGCGCATCTGGTGCGGGCCGCTTTCAAAGTTCTGTCCGCTGCCGAGACCGCCGCTGAATGGACAACACAGGATTTGCATATTAAGGAATTGATAAACGAAGCGAAACAGAGCGAGGCCAACGGCAAACCCTCGATCAGCAAAGCAGGCAGGAAATTATGAAACCTCTTAAAATAGCAATAATGTCCCTGACCCACGGGCACACCCGCAAGTATTACCAGACGCTGAAGGACAACCCGAAACTCGACTGGGTAGCGGTCTGCGCGGAAAACGAAACCGTCAGGGAAGTTTTCGAAGCCGGAAAGCACGGCATTCCCTGTTACATGAGCGAACAGGAAATGTTTGACCGGCATCCTGAACTCGAAGCGGTGGTGCTGGCCTCCGCCAACTCCGAACATTTGCGGCAGGTTCAAGAATGCGCCGGGCGCGGCATTCACATACTGTCGATGAAGATCCCGACTTTCGACATGGACGAATACGACCGTATGATCAGGATCGTCGATAAAGCCGGAATAATCTGTCAGATTGAACTGGAAATGCATTATAATCCGGTAGTACACCGACTGAAAAAACTTATCGCGGAAGGCGCCATCGGTAAAATACTGTCCGTCCAGGCCACCAACATCACGCTTTCGCCGGTCTGGGCGTTTCCGTGGCAGGGAGTACCGGAAGAAAGTTACGGCCGGCGCGTTGCCCTGAAACCGGGCGACCGGCGCTGCCGCGGCGGCGCTTTATGCGACCATCCGCATATTTTCGACCTGATCCGGCATCTGACCGGTTCGGACATCGATTTCGTCTTTTCCGAAGTCGCGCCGAATATCCGTCCGGAACTGGAAGTCGAAGACATGCTGCTGGTCAACGGCAAAATGAAGGACGGAACCGTTTTCCTGCTCGACCCGTCATGGTCGAGAATGGAAGAACGCCTGAAAGTGCCGGGCCCCGGCTGGGAAGTTTTCCCGAAACGCATGGAAGTCAACCTGACCATCAGCGGAGAAAAAGGCGTCCTGGTCAGTGACTGTTTCGGCCCGAACGTCTATCACAACGGCGCCCCGAACGACCGTTATACGGTTCAGTACACGTATTTTGACGAATGGATCGGCCTGATCGACGAATTCGTCGACTGCGTTCGCAACAATAAACAACCGCTGATCAATCTCCGCTGGCACCGGCAGACGATCCAGGCCATGAACGCCTGTTATGACAGCATTAACGATAATACCCCGGTAAAAGTAAATTGAAAAAAGAAATTCGAAAAATGAATATAAACAGACCGGCCCGGATGATTTATCCGGAACCTAAACAGGTAAAATGGCAGGAAGGAACTTTACGGATCGATAAGCCGCAGGTTCTCACACTGCCGGGAAATTCGCAATGCGCCGATTTTTTCGCCGAAACCTGGCGGAACTTTACCAGCGGGACATCTGTGGTTACGATAAATGCGGCGGCTCTGCCGGCAAACACTTTTACGCTGGCAGCGGAGAAATCCCCGGCATTGCCGGATTTGGCTGGAAAATCAACTTACGCCCTGAAAATTGATACTCAAGGCATAGCTGCGAAGGCGGCGGACGAAACGGCATTACGCCAAGCATGGCTTTCCATGCTCCAGATGCTTAACGCCCGGCCCGGCGCCCGCGAGATCAGCGGTTTCCAGATCCCCTGTGCGGAAATACAGGACTATCCGCTGATGAAATTCCGAAGCGCGCACTTGTGTATTTTCCCGGAAACGAGCCTGAAGGCTCTGGAAAAAAGTATTCAACTGCTCGGAATGTATAAATATACCCATGTAGTTCTTGAATTCTGGGGCATGCTGAAACTGGACGCGTTACCGGAGCTTGCCTGGCCTCAAGCCTATTCCAAAGACCAGGTAAGGCCGTTACTGCAGTTGATCCGGGATTTAGGCATGAAGCCGATTCCGATGTTCAATCATTGGGGCCATGCGACCGCTTCGCGGGTACGTTGCGGCCGGCATGTGGTTCTCGACCAGAATCCGCTGTTCGAACCTTTGTTCGAGCCGGACGGCTGGACCTGGTGTCTCAGCAGCCCGGAAACCCTGAAACTGCTTGCGGAAGTACGCAGGGAATTGATCGAATTTTTCGGGGAAGTCGAATATTTTCATCTCGGCTGTGACGAAGCCTATTCGCACGCCACCTGCGACGCCTGCCGGCAACATGACCCGGCGGAATTACTGGCCGAATATCTCAACGCTGTTAATACCGATTTAAAAAACCGGAACATCAGACCTTTCATCTGGGGCGACGCGCTGCTTGACGCCTCCTGCTGGAACGGCTACATTGCGCTCAGCCGGGCCGACCAGCGGACGCATGAAGCGCTGGAACTGCTGTCCAGGGATTTCATCATCGCCGACTGGCAGTACGGAATTCAGGACAAAACCCAAAACGCCACCGTAAAGCATTTTATGGAACATGGTTTCGATGTGGTTACCGCCCCCTGGCACGATACATTGAACATTGATGCCCTTGGCGAAATAGCCATTGAGCAAAACGCTTTCGGGATGATGTTGACCACCTGGCACACCCTGCCTGTCCATATTGATATATTATTCCATGCGGGCAATATTATGTGGGGCGGAAAAAACGCTGGCAGCAATAATCCGCAATACAGCCGTACGAGCATTACTTCTCAGGCTGCGTTTTTGAGAAAAATCAGGAAAGGCCCGGCCGCTTTTGCCGATGCCGGGTGGCGTTCGTTCGAAACAGTTGAAATTAAAGAACCTTAATCGATTAAAAAATTACTGAAAATCCACCCGGTATCTCGCGCTAAAAAATATTTTTTTGCGTACTTGGGCAGAAGTGACAAAAGTCAAATATAACGCAACCAACGTTCGGGACGCGACCGATCGTCGGCCTCGTTGTCTGGACAAACTTTCAGTATTTGCAAACGGTTGGGAACTCTCCGAACGGCAAACCGTAGATCCAAATTTGTTTGGCGGCGGGACGCCGGTCGAGCCTTTTGACGGCCCGAAACTCGTGTGCAACTAGTTGCGCCTGAATAAATACCGCTCTCGTTACTCTGTTGAGCCTGAGCGAAGCGAAAAGCAATCCATGTCCGGCAAAAATGTTATAAATTTTAGTAATTGGGTATTGACTTTTAAAAAATAAGTGTTACAATATATGTAACAAATGATACAATTAGAGAAAATACGAGAGTATAAGTTGGATTTTGTATTAAAAAGCATCTTGCAAAATGAAAAAAAATGAGACAAATAAAGTTTATGTTCCCGTTAAGGAATATATTCTTCGCTTAATACGTTGCGGCCAACTGGCAGAAGGTAAATCTATCGAATCGGAGGAAGCCCTTGCCAAACGTTTTGCGGTTAGTCGTCGCTCCGTTCGAGTTGCCTTAAAAGAATTAGCGGATTGGGGATATTTAAATAAAATCCAAGGAAAGGGAACTTTTGTCACCTATTCGGAATTGAGAGCCGGAATTAACAGACAACGTAGTTATGATCTGAAAATATTTGTTGTACTTGCCGAGGAAAAGGAGCATATTAGTGACTATTTCCAGGATTTTATTAGTGGAATTGCCTATGCTGCCAGCTTGAAAGGTTGTAAATTAGTTTATACAGCTCCTCTTTCTGATTTTAAAACCGCTTTTAAATTGTATGAAAAAGAAGGGTGTTCCGGTATTATCTGGCTTAAAGCAAATTTTGATTTACAGCCTGTGGTAAAAGAATTTGATAAGTTGGGCATACCTCAAATCCTGATAAACAGGAAAATTGAAGGTATTTCAAGCATATGTACAGATGAGGATTCAGCTTTTGAAGAAATAATTAATTTTTTTTCGGAAATAGGACACCGAAAAATAGTTTTTATAAACTTGGGCATTCAGGAAAATATTTTTAAGCAACGTTCTTTTTATTTTAGAAAGCATACGAATTTGATGAGGATTGCGGCGGAAGAGCTGCTTTTTCAAATTCCTTTTGGATTTGACTATTTTAAAAAGCTCGATTCTGTTTTTTCCGGTACTGATGCTCCCACTTCGATAATTTTGGGAGGGCATTACATACTGAAGTGTTTACTGCCCTGGCTGACTTCCAGACAAATCCCCGAAGAATTTTCTGTTTTGTGTTTTAACGATTCTCCTGAGGCTGTATCTTTCCGAACACCTATTACTGTTTACAGCGACCCCAGAAGGGAAATTGGAAAAAAAGCTTTAGAATTGCTTGAACTGTCTATTTATGGTAAAGCCATAAAGGGAGAATGCCAATTGGTTAAGGGCAACTTGATAGCCAGACGTTCTTGTGCCATTCCGTTTTATCTTCGGAATAACGTTGAATCAGTGATTTCACCCCCAATTTTTAAGGGATCGAACGATTACTTATGAAACAATTACAGAATTTAACCTGAAAGAAGTATTATAATGTACACCGGAATAAAAGTAAACAATAGATAGTCGACCTGAAAAAGCTCGAAATTTTTTCAGGATAAGTAATTTCAATTCATTAAATCCTAAAGGATGGATTGAAAATGAATAGGCGAAATGCAAATAACAGGAGGTTAAAGATGAAAAAGCGGATAGTTAAAGTAAAATGGATTTTCACCCTTATTGAGTTGCTCGTTGTAATCGCTGTCATTGCCATTCTCGTTGCGCTATTGCTCCCGGCCCTTAGCAAAGCAAAACTGACTTCCCAAAAAATAGTCTGTTCCAATAGTTTGAAACAAGTAGGCATTGGAGCGTTTATATATACCAATGATTACTCCGGTTATTTGCCTAATTCGGGAGACTGTCATGTTCCCGGGGCTGATACATATAAGACCCAGATATTAATGGCGTTGGGTAAAGAACCCAGTATTTTCAATTGTGAACATGGGATGTTTCAATGCGCCGGCCAGCAACTGAAAAGTTGCGGTTCAACCGCGTTCGGCGATAATGGATTTTATGGCGGATATGGCTGGAATTATAGATATTTATGTGTTGATATAGCCTCCCCCTCAACCCATTATCAGCTATTTAAAATAGAAAAGCCGTCTGAAACTATAATGGCAGGAGATACCAGCGACTATTATGCAGGAGGGATACGCGCATATAGAGTATTTTACATCTATGATTGGGCTGCTGCCGGAGAAGGAACTTATACGGTCAGTAACAGACACAGCGGGGCCGGTAATTATTTATGGTGTGACGGCCATGTCGATGCAAGATTTCGTAATGTTACATGGGCAAAGCGTTCTGCCTGGTTTCCTGTAATTAAATAACCGCGCATCGAGAAAGTCCAGTTGTTTCGTGATTGTAATAATGAAATCACAATGAAACCAAGCAGAGTGGCTCATTTTTCTCTGGCGTTTTTTTGCCCAAATCCGATATTTTTCGAAATATATTATCTTTAGAAATTTCTTAAATAATCACAAAACCTTATTACTAGGAGAAATTGTAATGAGCCAAATTGAGCGCAACACCGAAGTCATCTCTTCCCGCTTTTTTACCGACAAAAAATTGTTCTCTTTAGGAAGAATGCGGATTTTTTGCAAAAATTTTCTGCCGTTGCTTCTTCTTTACAGCCTGCCACTCACAACAATTGAAACCTGTGCCCACGACAGTAACCCCTGCTGTTTTTGGCCCATGGACGAAGGGAAAGGAAACAGAATGTTTGATCACGGGAAAAAACATAACGATGCTTTAATACATGGAGCAAAATGGGTTAAAACAAATCTGGGCATTGCCTTGGAGTTTGATGGGCTTGATGATTATGCGGATTGCGGCAATATTAAGGATTTAGATGATTTGGATGCTTTCACGATATCAATGTGGATAAAGCCATATAAAAACAAAATCGGCAACATGCGTATTCTGGCAAAAGGAGATAAGTCTTCCGGCATACCGGACGGATATCGATTTTCAATTTACCTGAATAATGACGTTCTCCATTTTGTGGTTTCAAACGGAGTTAAGAAAACGACAGTTAAAGCTCCGGTAAAAATAAATAATTTTCAGCAAATTATTGCTTCCTATGACGGTTCGAAAGTAAAACTGTACATTGACGGGAAACTGCAGGAACAAAAACCATTAACCGGTAAAATTCCATACTCGCCCAAAGGATTATATATTGGTTCATTGGGAGCAGCATGTTTTTACAAAGGGCTGATAAAGGATGTCCGAATTTATAACTGTTCATTGGAAGCAAAAGAAATTCAAGAGAAAAATCGAATCGCGGTTTTACCTAAAATAATTTGTCGTTTGGCAAAAGAAATTGACAATCTGCAAACTAAAATCGATACTATCCGTGACAAAAGTCTTTTGTTAAAACTGGTTAACAGAGAAACAAATAAATTACGTGATATCGTTAAAAAAGCAAAACTCGGAAAATATAATTTGACTGTAGAGGACGCAAAAAAAATTGCCGATATCGACTTTTCCTTAATGTCCTTGAACAAACTTTTAACCGCACTTGAAAATAAGAATATTCCTCCTGACGGCCCTTTGGTTTACATAGTTAACCCGATAACAAATGAAAAAATACATCCCGATGATTTTTACGGCTTTAAAGGAGAAATAAGTAATGACATCTGTGCTTTGGGGTGCGAAGGAGAATATAAACCGTTCAGTTTCGTTTTTTTTGCCACTGAAGATACGGACTTAAAACTGAAAGCTTCTCCTTTACGGGGAAAAGTCGATATGATCCCTGCCGCAAACGTAGATATAAAGGTGGTAAAATGGTGGTATCAGGCCGGAGAGGGCGGAAATACTCCTGTACGCCGGGGCAAGTTTTTTATTCCTGAATTATTATTACACGACGATTCTCTGGTTAAAACGGATAAACAGGGGGATAATTATTTGAAGTTAAGATTTCCAGAAGGGGAGAAATATGTCTGCATAAGTAAGGAAGAAGGAATTAGAGGAATTTCCGGTCATCCTGCCAACACTGAATTCCCGGTAATGGATTCTCCGGATTTACAGCCGGTACATATCGGCAAGAACAGTAACAAACAGTTTTGGATAACGCTTAAGATACCCTCTGCTATAAAACCTGGATATTATACCGGAGACATACAGTTTATTGCCGGTTCTGAAAAGATAGGAAAAATCAATTTACGTTTAAAGATTTTACCTTTTGAACTGATGCCCTTGCCGTATACCGCATCCATATATTATCGCGGGAAATTAACCCATACGGACAGCGGATATATTTCATCCGAAAAAAAGAGCCAGGAACAATTAAAAGCGGAATTGAAAAATATTTATGAGCATGGACTTACGAATATTCCTGTCTATCAGAAAGAATTGGATTTGCTGCGGAAATATTTAGAGATAAGAAAAGCGGCCGGCTTTAAAGATAAGTCTTTATATTATTTGGGTTTCTCTACCCAAGCTAAATCCGCTAAAGACATTCTGGCCTTAAAAGACAAAACCCGGGAAATTATTGACATCGCCAAATACAACGGGCTTGATACCACCTATATTTACGGTATTGACGAGGCACAAGGGAAGATACTTACCGACCAGAGACCAGCATGGAATGCCGTACATGCCGAAGGTGGAAAAATCTGGGTTGCAGGTTACAGCGGAAAAAATAAAAATTTTGACTTGATGGGGGATATTCAAGATGTGCTTGTATGTGCGGGCCCATTATCAAAACAGGAAGCATCCAAGTGGCATTCACGCAACCATAAAATATTTTCCTATGCTAATCCTCAGGGAGGAATCGAAGAACCTGCGACTTACCGGAAAAACTACGGAATTTCCATATGGCAAAATGATTATGACGGTTTCATAACTTACGCCTACCAGAATGGAACTGTCGGAGCGCTTAGTTGGAATGATTTTGAAAAGAAAGGCAACGCACGGTGCCGTCATCATAATATGACTTACCCAACAACAAACGGAGTCGTCGATACAATACAGTGGGAAGGTTACCGGGAAGCGATTTCCGATCTGCGCTATCTTGCCACGTTATGTAAAACCATTGAAGAAGTCAAAAAAAACAGCAGTGAAAAGGAAAAACAAGCGATAAATGAAGCGGAAAAATATCTTGCAGCGTTGAAACGGCAGGATATACGCAAGGATTCCCTTGATATGATTCGTTTGGAAATTGTAAACCTGATCATAAAACTGAAAGGGCTGTAGTAATGCATAACTTGTCTTTCTTTTTCTTGCTGGTCGGCCTGACTTGTTCGGTTGCCGGTACCGGAGCGGCATATAACTGTCATTATGTGAACGAACAGGCAAATGAGCCGCAACTTCCTACAGCAAGAGGATTTATTGATCTTGGAAACCAATTGTCTCTTTCCCGCAAACAGACTTCTTTCAGAATCGGCTACGATAAAAAAGCTCTTTACTTTTTTATAAATTGCGAAGAGGGCGAAATGAATAAAATCAAAGCTGAAAACCGAAAAAGTTTATGGCAGGATGACAGTATCGAACTTTTTCTGTTAATTAACGGCAGCATGTATCAATTCATAGTAAACACCCAAGGCGCTAAATGGAGCAAAAAGCTTACCGGCGGAGAAAAAATATGTACGGAAAAATGGTCGGCGCTGGCCGACAGAAGAGCAAATGGCTATGCGATAAAAATGATAATACCTTTTTCTTTGTTTAACTGCCCGGATCCGCTGGAAAGTTCCTGAGATCG
>JAQUOK010000047.1 GCA_028717165.1 Victivallaceae bacterium
TTTTGAAACATTCGTCGCAATGGAGAAGCCAGCAAATACCCCACCCATACCGGACAAACTTTTTCAGCCATCTTTACCATTCCTTATTTTAAGTCGGTTTATCTAAATTTCAAATGAACTATCCTGCATGATAACAGCGGACGCAGAAAAGGCAAACCGGCTATGACGGCAAACCATTTCCAGCGTTTTTTGTGATAATTATAATAGTCCCATTCTTCAATGAATCCGATTTGGCTGTTCCATGACTCAATATCCCTGCTTTTTTTCAACGCCCATTTGAATTCGGGAGCGTTATCCAGCGTCTTCAGGGATTCATGCTTTTTGGCTCTGCCTACCGCGATCGGCGGGAGCATTTCAAACAGCATTTCGGCTTCAGGGAATTGGGAAACAAGTTTATTGAACAGTTTTTTCAGCTCATCCTCGGCAAAATACATGAACAATCCTTCCGCAATGATTAAAATCGGCTCCCCCCAATAATCGATATCATCCATCCATGAATAATCAAACATGGATTTGGCTATGAACTTTTTCCGGCTGTCTTCTTTCAGAAATTTCTTTCTCAACTCAATAGCGTCTGAGACATCCAGGTCATACCAGTATTTGTAATTGTCGTATTGCAGACGTTCTCTCCGGGTATCCAGGCCCGCGCCGAGATTAATGACTACGGCTCCAGGATTTTTACGCAGAAATTTATGGGTCGCGTTGTCCAGCAGCATTGTTCTTATGCTGACGCCGAGCTGAGACAGCCACGACTTCTCAAACTTCGAAAAATCATAGTCGATTTCCGAAACCATTTTTACCGCCAGATAATCTTTTACAATGGAATCGTCCCGTTCGGTTTCATTTGCTCTTGCCCAGAGGGGAATCAAAAGCGTTTCCGGTATGCCCTTTAATTTGTTTTTCATAATTTTTCTATCCTTGCATTTTCCAGCTTCCGGCTTTTTGCTGAGCCTGCCAGAGTTTACTATATAAACCATTGCTTTTAATCAGCGAAGTGTGAGTCCCGGACTCACAGATTGCGCCATTGTCCAACACCAGTACCTGTTCGGCTTTTTCGATAGTGCTGAATTTATGGGCAATTACTATCAGGGTTTTATTTTTCACCAGATGGTCGATTGCGTTCTGAATATCGTTTTCATTTTCCGGATCAAGCGAAGCCGTAGCCTCATCCAGCAGAATGACCGGGGCGTCTTTAAGGATTGCCCGGGCTATCGAAATCCGCTGGCGTTCGCCGCCGGAAAGGGTTTTGCCGCCTTCGCTGACAAGCGTGTTATAGCCGTCAGGGAGATCCATGATAAAATCATGACAATTCGCCAGCTTTGCCGCTTTGACAAGTTCATCGTCGCCAGCATGTATATTGCCTATCCTGATATTATTGGCAATGGTATCGTTGAACAAAAATACGTCCTGGAAAACCATGGAAATATCAGTCAGGAGTTTTTCCGGTTCAATTTCCCTGATATCTGTTCCTCCGTACAATATTCTGCCGGATTGCACATCCCAGAATCTGGCCATGAGATTGGTCATGGTGGTTTTTCCCGATCCGGACACCCCGACCAGCGCGGTCATGGATTTTTCCGGAATATAACAATCTATGTCTTTCAAAATATCATGACGATGATACCTGAATGTAACCTTTTCGAACTTGAAATCATGCTTCCGGGAAAGGACGCGTTTTTCCTTGAACCGGGGTTCTCCGGTATTGAATATCTCATCAATCCGATCCATCGAATTCGCGGCATGGCGCAGCAACACCAGGTTGATGCCGAGTTTCTTGACCGGCTCGAAAAAATAAAAACCTAAAATCACGAAACTGAAAAGTTCAGGTATGGACAGACTGGCGGCAAGACACATTTTCACTGCTGAAAAGATCATTACCAGATAGCCGATATCCAGTATCATCAAGGCAATCTGAACCGGAATGCCGGTCCATACTTCCGCCCGGAAACTCATTTTTTTCAAATAGAGCATTGATTTGTCGAGTTCCTTGAAACCGCTGCCGGTCATATTGTAGGCTTTCAGGGTTTTAATGGTATTCGCGTATTCAAGAATTCTTGACGAAGCGGCGTTAATTGCCTTGAGGTGTTTTTTTCCCAGTTTTTCAATCACTTTGCGGGCGATGACGAAAAAGATCATGGCCAGAGCCGTAACCGCAAACAGCACCATAGCCAATTTCAGATTGATGAAACATAAAAAAATGCCCAGCAGAATTGGAACAACAAGTGCCGAAACGAGGTCGGGCAGGCTGTGAGAAAAAACTTCTTCCGCTTTATTAACATCATGAAGCATGCGGGAAGTCACATCACCGGGATCATTGTTCTTAAAAAAGCCCAATGACAGCCGGCGGAGTTTTTCCCCCAGCTTCAGTCTCACATCGGGACCGATGGTATAACTTTGGACGAAATTGTTGCATTGTCCCAATATCCCCAGGACGATATAAAGCCCGAAAGCCGCGGTATAAAACCAGTAATATTTCCACAGCAGACCAAAATCATGGCCGCTCTTTTCCAGGACAGGAACCGCCAGGCTTAAAACTATCAGGTAGAGCAGGCCGTTAAAAGCTCCCCTCGGGAAGTTGGCAGCGACATTGCCGATAACTATACTGCCGATTCGGCCTTTATATGCTTTTAATAGACTCCAGTTCTGTTTTCGCATTATCCAACCTCCATTTCGCTGAGTTTCCAGCCCTTCGCCTTGCTGTGAGCTTCCCACATCTTCTTATAAATCCCATTTTTCATTAACAGTTCGCCGTGCCGGCCATGTTCCGCGATTTCTCCCTTGTCCATTACAAGGATATTATCCGCATGAACAATGGTGGAAAGACGGTGGGCAATGACGATTACCGTTTTGTTTTTCATTACCCGCGAAAAAGCTTTCTGAATGTTTATTTCATTCTCCGCGTCCGTATAACAGCTTGCCTCATCGAGCAGGATGACCGGCGGATTTTTCAAGACTGCCCTGGCTATCGCAATACGCTGTTTTTCACCGCCGCTCAGGTGAACTTCGCCACCTTCTCCAATCACCGTATCGTACCCCCTGGGAAGCGAGACAATGAAATCATGACAAAAGGCCGTTTCGGCGGCTTGCTCTATTTCCCGCTGAGAAACGCCGGTTTTATTCATGCATATATTCGCCCTGACAGTATCGGTCAGCATCTGAACATCCTGAAAAACCATTCCCACCATTTGGTTCAGCCCGGCGGTACCGACTGATTTTATGTTTTCTCCGCCAATTGAGATACTGCCCTCTTCAATATCCCACATCCGCGCGATTAAATGTACGAGAGTTGTTTTGCCTGAACCGCTTGCTCCGACAATCGCGGTAAATGAGGATTCAGGAAATTTTACCGAAATATTTTTCAGTACCTGTTGAGAACCGGAATTATATTGAAATGAGACGTTTTTAAATTCGCTCTCATATTTTTTCGGTAAAGCGGGAAACACAGGTTCAGGCAGTTCTTTTTCTTGTAGAATGGAGCCTATCCGCTCACCTGCCGCAAAGATCATCTCGCAATGCCCCGCGATCAACATGACTTTTGCAAATTCGCTGAAACAACCGGTGCCCAGAATAAGAAAAAGCAGAATTGTCGCTATATCGGTTTGCCCGGTCCGCAATAAATGATATGCCACCGGCAGGATGAAAATTCCGCCGCCGATCACCATCGCGACAAAAATCACGAAGAACGGAGTCTGGCTTTTTGAAAGCATAACCGTGAAATGCCGATATCCCAGTACCGCGTCCTGGAGTCTTCTGAATGATTCGACACTGATATTGAACGCCTTCACCACCGGCATTCCCTGGACATATTCGACTATTGTCGAATGCATTGCTTCAATCGTTTCGTGGTATTTCCTCCAGAGCTGCTTCCGGTTCCGCCCCCCGGCAGCGACTCCGCTGTACATGATTTTTATCATCAGAAAGCCGATTGGCAACGGTACGAGTGCGGCCAGAGCCAACCTCCAATCAATAAAAAACAGAACGGTAATTGTACACAGGGGCAGAACGGTTCCGGCTATTACATCCGGAATATGATGTGCCACAAAGTTTTCTATTCTCTCAACGTCCTCGTGAATGGTTTTACGCACTCTGCCGGAACTGTTGTCCGACCAGAATCCCATCGGCAACTTGCCGAGATGACTCGTTATCCGGGTCCTGATCAAATAAAGCAGATCAAAAGCCGCGATATGGCTGAAAACAAATGAAAACACTACGAAAAAATATCTGACGAATATTGCGGCCAACGCCAACAGGATAAATTGAAAGATCAGTTCGATATCCACGTTCATTCCCATATTGATGAATTCATTTATGATTGAATAAATCAGCATATAGGGAACAATTGCGAGAACCGCTCCGAGCGTCGCGAGAATCGCCATCGCAATAAATTCTTTTTTCTTTACCTTGATCAAATCAAAAATTATATTCATTTCAACCTCCAGTTAATTAGTTACATCAATCTCAAAAAAGAACGGCGTTCAGTTTTGTTCAAAAAAATTATTCTCCAAGCGGTTTGGGTTTCATTCTGGAAAAATCATATTCTGTCAATCCCTCATAACCGTAAAACATGAATTTCATTATCTCTTTCAGAAATTTAACCATCTTGCCGCGCGGAATATCATGCATGAGTATTTCCAGAATAATATTCATCCAGAAAGAGGCGATATTATGGGCAAAAAACAGTGAAATATCCGTTTTCAGTCCGGGATACAACCGTTCCGCTTTATTCATGCATTCCATGCCTACCCGGGTATAGCGTTCGATAAGTGATTCCCGGTAATCCTGCAGCGACGAACCATGCGCGCTGAACGCAATCATTTTAAGTATTTGCCGGTTTGCCTCTATAAAATCAGCCAGTTTTTCCAACATGAGAAAATGGTATTCTAAGCTCCACTTTTCGGGATTCCCGTAGTCATGTCCAAGTTCACGGTCATCAAAATATTTATCAATTTCGCATATCACCGGTTTTACAATACTGACAAACAACTCATCTTTATTCCCGAAGTAATTGTAAATATTGCTGACGGAAACTCCTGCTTTTTCCGCAATCTTCCGCATGGAAGCCGGCTGGAATCCGCCGCCGGCAAATTCCTCCCGTGCCGCAGCAAGGATTTTCCTTTCAATTTTATCTTTCGGTATCTGCATAATGCTTATCTTCTTTATGTACATGGGGGAAACGCTTGCGGCCTTCAATTCTGACCATCACTCCATATTTCTCAACCTCATATTTTTCACATACATCCAGTACCTGCTCTTCGAATTTGTCATCATTGAAGCTTGCCTCAAAACCACAGTCCAGACAGCATATTCTGCAGGTCACTTTTTCCGGAATGATATTTCTGTATAGATTTTTATTTCTATCCGAGGTCAAAACCGGCTCAATTAATCCAGCGGAACGCAACAGTTTCATATTACGGTAAACAGTAGATTTAGCAATTATGAAGCTGTTCCTTCCGGTTGCCGCAAAAATATCTTCCGCCGTAAAAAAATGCTCTTTAAAGCCTGCGGCAATACGGGCGATTTCCAGACGCTCCTGAGTGACAGACATCTGCTGTTTGTTTAAAAAGGTTTTAAAAAGATTGATTCTTTCCATAGTGTTTTCTCTCAAAGATTACAGTAGCGGTAACAGATACTGCAATCTTTGAAATATTGTCTTATAAACCTGCTTCTGATTTAAGCCGGCCGCACCATTTCCTGATACGCTCGAAGGTCAACTCGGACTCGTTATCCTCATCCAGTGCCAGTCCGACAAATTCACCGTTTATCTCGGCGGTCGAGGAGCCGTGTTTATAACCCTCGGCACTCCAGCGTCCGATGACCTTAGCGCCGCGCTCCGTTACTTTCTGATACAACGTGCCAACCGCATCGACAAAAGTATCGCCGAACCCCATCTGGTCACCTTCTCCGAAAAGCGCCACAATTTTATCTTTCAGGTCACAATCGTTCAGCATAGCCAGCCCCCCAATCCAGTCATCCTGTATTTCTCCAACGCCCCACGTTGAACTTCCGAGAATCAGAATATCCGCATTAAAATCTTCCGGTCGGGCATCGGCGGCGCTTATTGCTTTGCCGCCCAATTCCTTGGCAATGATGTTTGCCGCGTTTTCCGTATTGCCGGTGGTACTTCCGAAAATTACTTTGATATCCGCCATAGTGATATCTCCTTCTATTTGTTTGTTAATCTTATTAGAGCGATTTACATAGATATTTTTGTGTTTTAGCTTATTACCGCATTTTTGATTTGGTCTACACAGACCGACAGGTCGCGATAATGTTCTATTACCGTTTTCCCGAACTCCTCGGCATAGCGGTATAACTTCATTGTTTTCAGGGAGCTTGCCGCATCACCATAAATCCGCCAGCGTCCCCGCGGTACCGATACTCCTGAATTATAATCGGATATGAACCCCTGGACATCTTTCAGCGGATATCCCAGGAAGACACCAATTTCATGCGGGAAGTCACTACAGCAGAAGCGGGAACGCAATTCGTGCAAATACCTGTTTGCCGGGCAGTCTCCACCGTAACCGAGTTTTTGCAGGAAAGTTTTTACTTCAGCATCTTTCAGAACTCTTTCAAGAATCTCCCGGTCATAAAACAAGACCTGAATATCACTCCCGTTATTTTTCATGATAAGGTAATCAAGCGCAAGTGTTTCAAGGATCATTTTCTGGTATGAACAGAAAATGTCGTAAGGCTGAAACTCTCTTGCATGATAACAGTTGCTGATGCGTATCAGAACTGCCGGTTTCACTTTCATTATCACCGGTGAAGTTTTAACCAGCAAATAGCGCAACAACGCTTCTTCGTTGTTAGTACAAATATATTCCTGTCTTAATTTCATTAATTAGGGCTCCCTAATTGTCGGGGCAAAAAAATTCTACAACTAGAATAAGCCCTAAAAAGAATATGTCAAGTAGGGTTCCCTAATTTTTTGGAAAAATTTTAAGCCACACCGCAAAAATATCTATAGACAAGCATTGTGCATTTAAACTTAAATCGAAGCGAATGATGCTACAGAAAAATGAGCTTGACCGCTCCCTCTGCGTAAAATAGATTATTTTACTTTCAGATTTCTGGCCGTGTAAGCCTGAAAAATATGCTGGTGGTTTTTATTACCCTGCATAAATACAGAAAATTCCAGGGAATTTAGCAGCTCGAAATGATAAACTTCCAGTAGTTTTTCTATGGCGGCCCGATCATGACTATAAACCATTGCCGTCATCTGTCCGGACTTAATGGGAGTTTTTCCGGTACATGAGGCATTATGGTCGACACAGGCAAAGGCGAAAATACCGTTTTTACGGGTTATCCTCGAAACTTCTTTGAAGATCGGGCTGATGTCCTCGAAAATGTGCATCACCCCGCCGCACACGGCATGATCCATTGAGTCCGTCGCGTATGGATACGGAATATTACGCAGATCATGCTCTTTCAATTCGACGGCAATGCCTTTTTCCGCACAGGCCTTGAGCATTCCGGAAGAAAAATCCATGCCGTAAGCCTCGAGTCCGGCCTTATGAAAGAGCTCGGAAATAAGTCCGGTGCCGATTCCCAGATCGAGGATTTTTTCACCGGGGCAAATGTCCCTGAAGCATAAACCGAACAGAATTTCCGGTCCGAGCCAATTAGCCTTTCGGGTTTTCAGGTCATAGCCTTTTACATGTTCCGGAGAATTAAACAATGCTTTTATTTTGTCCATAATTTTCACCTTTGTTATTTGGATATTCGGAAAAATGTACAGTAGAGAACGGGTACCACTACCAGCGTCAGAACCGTCGCGAAAGTCAGTCCGCCCATGATCGCCACCGACATCGGGGCGAAAAAAGCGTCCCACAACAGCGGGATCATGCCCAATACCGTGGTAAATGCCGCCATACAAACCGGACGTACCCGGCTTACGGCGGAATCCAGTACCGCCTCATATGGGATTTTACCGTTTTTCAGTTCCAGGTTTATCTGGTCGAGTAGCACGATTTCATTTTTGATGAGCATTCCCGACAAACTCAGAACTCCGAGCATAGCCATGAACCCGAAAGCCTTGTCCGCGAGCAGCATTGCGGGCGCCACCCCAATGGTCGCCAGCGGCAGCCCCAGAAAAATGATCAGCGAATGCCGCAGCGTATTGAACAGCATAACGGAAATCATAAACATCGCGGTAAACGCCAGCGGCACCTTGGACATGAGTTTCCCGTTGGCTTCGGTGGCGGCTTCATATTCACCGCCCCATTCCAGTGTGTAATCCGGCGGTAAAGGTATTTTTTCAATCCGCGGCCGGAGCCGCCGAAACAGGGCGTCCGTCGTTCCCGACAGGGGTTTACACGAAACCGCCAGAGTGCGCATGCGGTTCAGGCGGCGGATTACCGGGTCTTCCCAGACAGTTTTTCTGCCGTCGCTCACTTGCCCCACGGGTATCCAGCAATGGTTTGCCCGGCTCCAGACCTGAACATTATCCAGGTTGTCAATACCAAGACGCTGACTTTGCCGCGGATGCATGATAATCGGCAGCAATTCGTCCTTCTGCCGGTAAACCCCGGCGATCGCTCCGGAAAAACTCATGCCCATCGATTCGGCGATTTCCGATCTGCCCACGGCGATCTTCCAGGCCCGGGCTCCGGCCATATCCACAATCTCCGCCTTGACCTTGTTTCCCCAGTCATTCCTGAGACTGCGAACACATTTGTCGCTCTGCATAACGGCTTTAACTCTTTCCGCCAGCCGGCGCAGCGTATTTATGTCCGGCCCGATCAGCCGGGCTTCCACCGCGCCGCCCCCCGGCCCGAGTTTAAACATGTCCACACTGTTGACAATACCGGGATGCTTCTCGTCCAGGTATTTGCTTAGCCGGGGAATCAGGGAGGGGATTTTGCGAAAATCGTCCACCGTTACCAGAAGCTGCCCATAAGCGCTGTTCGTCATTTGCGGTTCATAAGTAAGCAGGAAACGCAGCGAACCGCATCCGATGAAACAGCTTACGCCGCTTACCCCGTCCATGCCTGTAATATATTTTTCTATCTGCTTTAATTCCTCAGAAGTCTTTTCGATATGCGTTCCCTCCGGCATCCAGATATCCACGATGAACTGGGGCCGGTTCATATCCGGCATGAAATCCTGTTTCACCAGACTGAATGCCCCCAGCGCGGCGAAAAGCATTGCGGCAACCACGGTCAGGGACCAATGACGACGTTCGATACACAACGCCACAAACCGCCGGTAATGCCGATAGAAAAAACTATCATAGGATGCCTGTCGTTTTTTTTCGCCTTCCGCCTTGAGACAGCTGACGCAGAGATAAGGAGTAACCGTGATAGCGAAAACCCAGCTTAAGCCGAGCGACAGGAAAATAGTCTGGAATAAACTTTTCAACCATTCGCCGGTCATGTCTTTGGAAAGGGTGATCGCCGCGAAAGCGAGAATCGCGATCAGGGTCGCGCCCAGCAACGGCCATTGAGTTTCCTCTACCGCCTGTTCAGCGGCTCCCTCCCGGGTCATTCCGTTCCTGACTTTGGCGACATAGCCTTCGGTTACCACGATAGCGTTATCCACCAGCATTCCCAGGGCGATCACCAGCGCGCCCAGCGATATCCGTTGCAAAGTAATGTCCATCGCCAGCATGCAGGCCAGGGTTGCCAGGATGGTGAGCACCAGCACCGCTCCAATGACAAAACCTTCCCGGAACCCCATAAAGAAGATCAGGAGCAAAACGACAATTAACGAGGCCGCGATCAGATTGAAAACGAAGCCGCGCACCGCCTCCCGAACGGTTTCCGACTGATGGGCGATGGGATGCAGTTCGATCCCGACCGGCATGCGGTGTCTCAAAGCGCCCAGCCGTGCCTTTATGGCATCCCCCATCGCGATCACATTGCCCCCGGAAACCGTTGATATTCCCAGTCCGACCGCGGGCTTACCGTCGTACCTCATGATTTCCGTAGGAGGCTCGAGGCAACCCGCTTTGATCCGCGCGATATCTTTTATCCGGATCATGCGCCCGTCCGAACCGCCGGGCACAAGTTGTTCACCCAACTCCCCGATGCCGCCATAATCGCCGCTCACCCGCAGGAAAATATTTTCCGGCCCGACTTTCACTTGCCCCGCGGAAATCACTTCATTCTGGCGGCTGATCGCATCGAAAACCGCTTCCGGAGACAAACCGAGCCGGCTCAACTTCACGCGGTCGATCTCAACATAAATCACATCCGTCGGCAAGCCCCAGAAATCAATTTTTCCCACATCCTCGCAGAGCAGCAGTTCCTTTCTCAGGTCTTTTGCCACTTCTTTAAGGTCATGCAGCGAATAACCGTCCCCGGTAATGGCGAACAACACGCCGTAGACATCGCCGAAGTCGTCATTTACCATCGGTTCACCGCAGCCCGGTGGTAGGGATTTCGCGGCTTTGCCGATTTTTCTCCTCAATTCATCCCAAACCTGGGGCAGAGTCGCCTTATCGTATATTTCCTGCATTTCCGCAAAGATAACGGAAGAGCCGGGACGGGATATCGAACGGACTTCCTTAAGTTGTTTCAACTGCTGGACCGCCGCTTCCAGCGGTTCGGTCACTTCAAATTCGACTTCCTCGGCCGTCGCGCCGGGGTAAGAGGTAAAAATAACCGCCTCTTTTATGGTGAACTCAGGGTCTTCCAGGCGGCCGATTTTAAAATAAGCGAAGATTCCGATAACCACGGTCAGGACAATCGCCACCAAAGTTACGGTTTTGTTTTTGATTGCGTAACCGGCGGCATTCATCCTTCCAGCCCATCCTTTCCCGGAGTCATCGGGCGCGCGTCAATATCTTCCCGCAGCGAATGAATGGCTGAAACCGCCACGTTTTCCCCGCTCTTTATGCCGGAGATCACCTCGATACCGTCATTGTGCAGCGAACCGGTCTCAATCCGCCGTTTTTCCGCTTTACCCCCTTCCGCTTTTATTATCCAGGCATAGGATCTGCCGTCGGCTTCGCTGAATACCGCCTCGACCGGAAGCAGGACTCCGGACGCGGACCGTTTCCCATTGTCCGGAGTACCGGAAATTTCCACCTGTACCGCGGCGGTCATTCCCGGCAGGATTTTCATTTCCGGAAGCTCTTTCAGCACGACAACCGCGTCGAACGCCCCGGTCATGCTGTCGGAACAGATGCAGGATTCCCGCAGTGACGCGGCAAAACAACACTTTTTCTCCGCCTCGAAACATACTTGTATTTTTTTCAGGTTTTCCGCCCCGCCGCACCTGATTATCCGTTCGGGAACCTGGATGACGACTTCGATAACCGAGATATCCTGAAACGAAAGCACCGAGATCGGAAGAGCACACG
>JAQUOK010000048.1 GCA_028717165.1 Victivallaceae bacterium
TTTCATTCCCGCCCTGGCGGTTCCCGTTATTTTATAAGCGGCCTTTCCGGAGTGACAATCTTCGCTTGTCCTTTCACCTTTCATATCAGTATCCGCCAGGCCGCCCTGTACTTTAAACCTGCTCCAACATTTTGGCTGGTCATCATTCCGGTCGGCTTCTTCGAATCCCGGATTCGATAATAGATTTTCGACAGTTGCCGTCGGCCCTGCAGAACATTTCCACCCGGTATCACTGACAATGTTCTTTTCATGGCCGGAAACATTGACTGCCGCGAGTAATCTGCCGTCGTCTTTGTTCTTCCTGCACCTGATGCCGATTACGTTGATTCCCTGTTTTAAATGCCAGGGAAATTTATTTATTCCGGTTCCGGCATGATAATCGGCTGCTTTTTGGCCGTTCAGATATAGGGTGTAATTACTGTTTGAGGCTGTTTTGACCATACCGGTCCAGCCGCTGATTCTGCCGTAACGGCGACAGGCATAATAGATTTCGTTTGTTTTCGGATCGTAAAGAGAAAAGGTTATTTCATTTTTCCCTTTATTTTCCAGCCGATAATTGAGTTTGAATATTTTCTCTTCCCCGGCTTTCAACATCGTTCTGGCAATATTTATTTTTTCCCCTCCCGATGAGGCTATTTCGGCCGCGAGGGCGACAACTTCTTGACGCCCGGATTGGTTTTTGACCAGAGCCGTCAATACATTGTCGCCCAGCAGAAGATCGTCAGAAGAAACCTTTTTGAGCGTTACCGGCACGTCTCCTCCAAAGATCAGCTCACCGAATTTGTCCGGACTGTGGAAATTGGTCTTCAAGCCTGCCCAGCTGCTGATTTCTTTTAATGCTTTTTCTTCCCGGCATAAATTCAGCCCCCATATTGTTCCCTGCGGAGGAGTGCCGGCGCCGAGTCGGGCAAATGGAATCGCCATTTCAACGATCCATGATTTTCCTCCGGTAGATACGGCGATTTTGGCCTCTGAATTCCAATTTGTCCCCCCCCATTCCCTTGGCATCATAAAGGGTTCCCAAGGCGTTTACCGCCAGATGATAGTAGTTGGAATGGTCATGGCCGGCATCCAGAAAGATCTCCACACAATCATCGTTGAAAACGTTGGCATCGCGTCCTTTTTCCGTGGCTTTGAATTCATGCAGCAGGTTCAATACGGGATCCAGCCTGGATTCAAAACATTCAAAAGCTATATACAGTTTAGTGTCATCATAAGCGAGGTAACCGACGGTAGGTTCATTGGCGCAGCCTATACCGTTTGCCAGGATGAAAGGAGTAAGTTTGCCGGATTTTTCCCAGCACGGATCATTAAGTTTGCCATCGATTACAGGGGGAACGGCCACCTTTCTGCATCTGAAGACATTGGCATAAGTTCGGGGAGGAGCCGTACTGACGCTGAAATCGTCGAGATAGACGGTTCCTTCCCCGCCGGCAATGGTGAGAACCGCAACTGCCGTAATCTCTTTATTATGGTAATCCAATATCATGGAATCTTCCTGCCAACCATCGGTTTTTCTGATTTCCCTGCCGCCGGCGTATTGTAATTTTTTTTCTCCCTTCAGGTTAACCCAGGCATATAGCCTGGTGCCTCCGGAAATATCTGCTTTTACCCACCGTTTGAGCACTACCCGGCTTGGATAAGGGGATGAAAATTTTACTGTGCCGACGGCATATCCGCATCCGGCGGTTTTCATTCCCGCCCTGGCGGTTCCCGTTATTTTATAAGCGGCCTTTCCGGAGTGACAATCTTCGCTTGTCCTTTCACCTTTCATATCAGTATCCGCCAGGCCGCCCTGTACTTTAAACCTGCTCCAATATTTCGGCTGGCCGGGATTCAGACCGGCTTCTTCGAATCCCGGGTTCGATAATAAATTTTCTTTTTCAATATCCCCGGAAAAAACCAAATTGCAGCAACCGGTCCAGATAACAAGAATAAGCATAAAATTCGTGGCGGAGTGAAATTGAAAAGAAAACCTGTTTTGCTGTTCGTTACCAATTGTGTTTAGAACCATATCTGTCTCCTGATTTTTTACATTCCGGCGGTGTTCTGCGAGAGAAAGCTGCATCATTTAAAACGTTTTAAATATTATAAGATATTTTCCCCGCTTTGTCAATATGACAACTGGATATTCCCACGAAAAAAACCAAAAATAATTTTTTCTTTCCTCTGCTTTCTATCCCCAAAACTCATGCGAAATGCAAAGTAGTTTGCGTTTTCTAAACGCAATTAACAAAGCCGACTTGCCGTTTTTGCGGGTAATCGGTCAGTAACCTTTGTCCGGGAAAAATTGAATCCCGAATGGATGACTATGTTAAGAATTGAAAATTAAGGATGCGGCACGGTATTGAACCCCTGAAAGGGTTATTCAGCGTAGCCCAAGGCGCTGCCTTGGACTACGTTAAAAATCCCTTCCAGGGATAAAAAACGGACACAGACCAATTACTTTTGCGGAACTAAAAGATTATTTTAAAACGGGGCAGCCCTTGCTTTTTCCCGTTTTGGGATTAGTGTCTTTGTTTTAGACTTTTATAATAAAAACGGTTTTAAAATTACGGAAGATCCATAGGATTTTTTCGTCGTCCGGGGTTTGGCCTGGTCGTGGTCCGGCGGCGAATCGCTGGCCGCGCAAAGCGCGCTTTAGAATTTTATTATTAATTCATTCTTTAAGGCTTTATGGAGGATATCTTATGAATATTGATTCAAAAGTTCTGATTTGCCGGAGCGATAACCCGTTGGTAAACAAACTCGACGGCGAGGTTATAATGCTGGATCCGCAAAAAGGCGTCTATTACAACCTCAACCGGGTTGGAAGCTTTATTTGGGATATGCTTGAAAAACCCGCAACCCTGGATGATATTTGCCGGGAAATATTATCTGAATTCGAGGTTGAAGAAGAAATATGCAGAAAAGATGCGGTTGAATACATAACCCGGATGAACGAGTACGGTTTAATCAGGTTTTCTGAAGAATAAACGGATAAATTTTTCTGAAACAAGGTTTTATTAATACTGCAGCCGATCAGGCCGGCGTTCGATGAAATTAGCCTGAAACAGTATATGTTCAATTACCTGAAAAGTTTCATAAAAATCCCTCTTAATGAGAAAAAAATAGTTTTTGAAACAGTAGTTTTGCTCCTGCTGGGAAGAATTTTGCTGTTAGTCCCCTATAAGTATATGAAACGGTTTTTCGGCGTTTACAATGAAACGCCTGAAAACAAAGTTGCCGATATCCGGGAAAGCCGGCGGATTTCAATATATATCAGGCTTGTCGGAAACAAACTGCCATGGAAATGCACCTGCCTGGTCAAGGCCCTTGCCGCTAAAATCATGCTGCAGAGGAGAAAAATTCCGGCCACGATATATTTCGGCATGGCCAGGAATGAGGAAAGAAAGCTTATTGCCCATGCCTGGGTTAAATGCGGAGATTTTCTGGTTGTCGGAAAAGATGACAAATATGAATATAAGACGGTAGGATATTTTTCGTAGCTGGCGACGGAAAAATCGGCAAAAATGTGGTTACCGGTTTGAAATACGATATTCAGGGTCTTATAATAAAGTAGCGTGGTATCGGATAACCCGAAAGAAAAGGAGCGACTGAATATGGAAAGCAAATCAAGGTCTGAACGGCAACGGGAAAACAGCAGTTCTTCGGTACTGGAAAAATATGAAAGCCCCCAGGTTTCCATATGCGACATTACAGATACCAGCAGTGGCGGAACTGTTGATTATGATACTCAATCCACTCAAAGTTGATATTCCCATTTTAAAAGTTAAGGACAGACAATTTGCATAATGATCCGCTTGAGCTGAAAATTTCCGCTTGCGGCGGTTGCCTTGACCATTTTTCCCCTGCTTTACCATATAAGAACCGGATTTATAACCGGGCTGAATTGGCGGCGGAATTAAATATTTCCGACGGCAGTCTGACTGATGACGAAGTTTTGCGCATCGGCTACAGAAAATATGGCAACGGCATTTTCGACAAAGTCAACGGCAGTTTTATTTTCATTCATTTAGATGACGATGGTAACAATTTAACTATCGCCAGCGGCTGTGAGTGCACCGATACGCTGTTTTACCGCACGGACAAAAATTCCATAGTAATTTCACAGAGCCTTGTGAGACTGCTGAAATTTCCCGGCATACCGGACGATTTGAACGTTCGGCGGATTGCGTCGATATTGAGCTGTATACCACTGGAGCCTGACCACACCTGCTACCGGCATATAAAACGCCTTCCTCCCGGACATTTGCTGACGTTCAACGCGTCAGGAGTAAAAGTTGCGCCGTACTGGAAACTGGAAAATATTAAAAAAGTTTATTACAAAAACGATGCGGACTATATTGAAAATTTTCTTGAACTGTACAGAAGTTCGGTAAAAAACCGAATTGCCGGCAGCAGTAAAACCGGCCTCTCCCTGAGCGGCGGGCTTGATTCCGGAACCGTGGCGATCCTTGCCGCGGAAGAGCTCGCAAAAGAAAATAAACAGCTTTATTCCTACACTTCGGTTTCTTTGTATGACAGTTCTCCTTTCGTCACTGCCGGCAAGTTCGACGATGAAAGCAGATATGTCCGGCTTTTATGTCGGCAATATTCCAACATTATTCCGAAATTCCTGAATGCAGGTAATTTCAGTCCGCTCGACGGCATCGTTAAAACTCTCGAATTATTAAATCAGCCTTTGTTTGCCGCAGGCAACATGTTTTCACTGCATAACCTGCGGCTGCAGGCCGCCCAGGATCAGATCGATACCTGGCTGGTGGGCAGGGGCGGTAATGTGACGGTATCATTTTGCGGGCAGGGAGATCATTCAAAGGGCTTGGCCGACCTGATAAGGAATTTTGATTATCTGCGTTTGTTTTACGGAAAAGATAAAATCAAAATGTGGGCCAAGGCCCTGTTTCCGGAAATGATAGTGAACGTTGGCAGACAATTCAGACGCCGCCCTTTCCGCTTGAGCGAAGACTGGCGTAATTTTTCCGCCATTAATCCGGTTTTCGCCGAAAAACTTGGTATTGCCGATATTCAGCCGTTTACGGAAGACGCCATGATTTTTAAAGATTTCCGGCGGGCGAAATTTGAGAATTATTTCCGCGGCATCGGAGCCGATTTCCACAGCGGCGTTCAGTCTGAATACGGTCTGCGGACCGCCGATCCCACGTACGACAAAAAATTGCTGGAATTCTGTTTCGGAATTCCGGATGACCAGTATCGGCGTTATGGCGTTTCGCGATTTCTGATCCGGCGGGCGTTTAATGGAAAAATGCCGGAAACGACGCTTTGGAACCAGAACAGAGGCTTACAGGCCGCAGACCTCGTTTTGCGGGTCGCAGCGGAATCCGGAAGAGTTGAGAATATTATTGGAAAACTGAAAAACTCCGAGGCCGCCCGCGAAATTCTCGACCTTGAAAAAATGACCGTCATTCTCTCCCGTATTCAAGGCGAGAAAAATTTCAACATCTTTTTACAGGCCGGAAACATCCTCCTGCGCGGCCTCATGGTCGGATTATTCCTGCTTCGTCATGAGGGCGACAAAAACCGTTATTGAATTTCCTTGCCGGACATCATGATCTCGGAGGGAAAAACCCGCTCAGAGAAATACAGAAATGCAAGGCAAGGAAAGGCTGCCGGTTTTCGTGACTGCCGCCTTCTCCCGCGTATTCCAGAGAATTCTGATGCATGGACACCAGCTTTTCCGAGTCGGCGGTCGCATAGACTTTGACGTTTGGGGAATCATCAAATCCAGGATAAGCGCCGCTTGGATCGGACAGGTCCGCCCTGTCATGCAGGACTTTTGTACCGTGTGTATGTTCGGGAAGCTGCGCTGTCGTCAGGGAAACAAATTCATATCCCCCTTTATCGCCTAAACGACGAGGAGACAAACCGGGAGCGGTACCGGGATGCATCGGGGCCCGTTCCTGAAGATCCGGCAGTTGAAAAGTGTTTTGCCCGTCTCCCCCATAAGTATTTCCGATGACCGCATACAAGAGTTGATTCTGGCGAATCGTCAGAGCAGTTCCGTCACAAATCGCCCAATTGGTCGGAATGCGCGATGCCGAGTAGGGAAACAGTCTGATTTCACCGACAAATGAGTCAGCCATGATAAGATTCCTTTTTGTTATTTGTTAATGATTCCGTTCTAATTCTGACGCTGCGGATAAGTACCCGCCAGACATATTATGAAATTCACGCATAAATACGGCATCAGGTTGTTGTGAGTCTGATTATTGCCGGCCTTCTCGATCGCCATCGGCGACAGAGAAGCAACCTTCCCCTCGGAAGACAGATACTGTTTATAAAAGTTTATCGGAGAAGTATTGCACATAATGTTGTCTTTAACCTTCTGGGAATCGCGCGTCTGCCCGCTTGCCTGCATGGGATGGCTGTGGCTCGGCATCTGAGTGAGGCTGAGCGTTTCCCGTTCTTTCCCGGTTCTGCTGCCGAGCCGCCACTGTGCTTCCTGAATTTGACAGTGTACCGGAATCCGGCCCCGCAGATCGGGCAGCGCGAAAGTATTCTTCCCGTCCCCTCCGTAAGTTGTATTAAAAAGCGAATAGAGCGCCGGATATTCCTGTATTTTCAGAATCTGTCCATCGCAAAACGCCCAGTTTCTCGGAGCGAAATTGCCTGCGAATATTTTTATCTGTCCTGTATATGCTTCCATTTTTTCTCCTGCAGTTGCATTTTATTTTACGTCGGATATATGCCTGTCAGCGCAATGATGAAGTTCAACGCTATAGACGGTTGAAGGTTGTTGTGCGGAGTGTTTCCGCCGCTTGCGCTGACCGAATCTTTCTGCATCACGACCAGATTAGTTGCCGTCGATACGAAAAAATCAGTATCGTCATCATTCGCAAACAAATTGTTTCCGTCGGCACCCGGACCGTTTTTAGTTCCCGGTACGTCCATCCCGTAAAACCTATGGGTATGAATGGGCAGAGAGGCGACGGTCATAAAGGCTTTTTCAACGCCGTACCTTGATCCCAGCGGGTAATAGCTGTTTGCCCCAACCGGAACCCGCCCTCTCATGTCCGGCAGGTTGAAATGCGTCGAGCCCTCGCCGCCGAAAACATGGCCTAATATGGAAAACAAAGCGCCGTGTTGATTTATCGACATTTCCTGGCCGTCGCAGAAAGCCCAGCCGTCCGGAGCATATCCGAAGCTTACGATTGAAATTTCTCCCAAAAAAGGTTCTGACATAATTAAACTCCTTTTTATTTTGTGTGCGATTCCGTATTAATCTCCACGCGGCGGATAAGTTCCGTCCAACGCAATGCAAAAATGCAAAGCGATAAACGGCTGCCGGTTTTCATGTCCGTTGCCGTTTCCCGTGGTTTTCAGCGCCTTTTTGTTCATCGCCACATAATTTCCTTTGGAACAGTTCTCATAAACTTTGACATCCGGCGAATCGTCAAATGCGAGATAGGTCCCGGCCGGATCGGACTGGTCCGCAGTATCATGTACGACTTTCGTTTCATGTCTGTGATGAGGAATTTGATCTACTCCCAGTGAAATTTTTTCATTTCCGTTCTTCTCGCCTAATGAATGAGGAGACAAACCGGATGCATTGCCGCACTGCATCGGCACTCTTCCCTGAAGGTCCGGCAATTGGAAATTAACTACGCCGTCTCCTCCGTAGATCGTTCCGATGAGCGAAAACAACGCATCGAGCTGTCCCCTGGGGATTGACGCGCCGTTACAAAGCGCCCAGTTATTCGGTATAACATTTGCGCTATAAGGGAACAGTCTTACCTCACTGATAAAAGGCTCGGCCATAATAAAACTCCTTTTTTTTATTTGTTTGTGATTTCGTCAGGCCTTGGAGGATAGGTTCCTTGCAGGCAAACTATGAAATTTATGCATAGATACGGCATCAGATTTTTATGGGCGGAATCACCGCCTGCAAAATCTATTGTCTGTAGAGCCAAAGAAGTTTCTTTAGCCTCGCCGGAGGCGCTCTTTCTATAAAACTTTACCCCGCCGGCATTACAGATGATATTGTTTGCCACCTCCTTGCTGTATGGCGTCCTGCGGCTTGCCTGCATAGGATGATTGTGAGGCGCCATCTGGGCTTCAGAGATTGTTTCCTGTTCCGTTCCGGGCTTACGGCCCAAACTCCATGACGAAGAACCGGTTTTGCAGTGTACCGGAATCCGCCCTCGCAAGTCAGGCAGCCTGAAAGTACTGGTTCCGTCTTCGCCGTAAGTTCTCCCGAAAAGCGAAAAAAGCTCCGGGTAGGAATATCTTTCCAGCAAACGCCCGTCACAGAGCGCCCATCCCTCAGGGGCGTAACAGCCGGCGATCATTCTGATTTCTCCTGTGTATGCGTCCATTTTTTCCTCCATAATTTGGATACTGAAAACAGTTTCAACGATAAGTCGGGTACCGCCCGGTTATTGCGATTATAAAATTCAATCCCATGGATGGTTGAATATTATTATGCAAATCACCGCCGCCCGTATTGCCGCATGAGTCCGGCTGCAGCAACACCGTAGTTTCCGAAGCGAAGTCGAAAAAATTACATTTCTGGTTATTTGCCAGCATATTGTCTTTGTTAAGTCCCGGCCCGTTTTTTGTGCCTGGAGCATTAATCCCGAAAAACTTATGAGTATGCGCCGGCAGGTCGGCTTTATTGAGGCGCACCTCTTCAGAGCCGCCGGTATCTCCAATCTTGTAACCGCCGCCTGTCCCAATCGGGACTTTCCCGCGCATATCAGGCAAGTTGAAATAGGTTTTACCGTCCCCGCCGAATGTTTTTCCTATCAGGGCATAAAGCGTTATATGCTGGGCCATAGGCATTTGCTGCCCATTGCAGAAAGCCCAGCCTTGCGGGGCATACTTGAAGCCGACAATTGAAATCTGTCCTAAAAAGGGGTCTGCCATAATATTACCTCCATACGGAATTTGTAAGGGAAGGGCCGGTTTACGGTTTCAGAAAACTGAATACCGCCTGGTAATGAAACGCATTTGGGCTTTCACCGACGGGAACAATAAATATTTGTTCTTCCTTATATTCGCTGTTCCCGATCTTATACATTTTCTGCTCCAGGAATTTCTCTTTCGGCCCATGAAAGATCAGAGAAAACGACCTGGTTTTTTCCGTTTCCTTCACGTCTGTTACCTCCGCCAGGGTAAGCTTGCAGGAACTGCCGTCCTCCAGTTTCGCCGTAAAGGCCTTGTTCAGGTGCTTCTTAAATTCCGGTTGGCTGAATTTTTCCGACATGGATCTTCCTCCTCTTTTGATTTATCGTTTTAATGAGCGGCTTTTTCCGGATGCGGAAACGGCCGGCGGCGAAATTTAAAGACAAACCGGGCCCGGGGGCAAAATTACGAAAATACTTCTCTCCTTACAGCGGCATTCGAAAACGCCTTCACGAATTATGATTATAATCAATTCTCAAAAAAGAATCAAGCGATTTTCGATTTTTTTTATGAAAGCTTAAGCAGCCAAGCTTAAAAAATTAAATATTTGCAGGAGTGATTGCGGTTCAAAACCCCAAAAAGCTGTTATAAATATTTATGCCTCTCTGCATTTATACTCCATGAAATAATATACTCCCTTATCTTCAATTATTTCAAACCCCAGGCGGGCGTAAAGGGAAAGCGCCGGATTATTGTGCTCAACGTGAATGGTAACCGGCAGTTCCTTGCCGTCAGCTTCGCGTAAAATATCTTTCATGATCTTTGAACCGATTCCCCGGCCCCGGTATTCGGGCAGCAACGCAATATCGATGATCCTGATCTCATTTTTGCGCCTTTCAACATAAAGGCGCCCGACATCGTTATGCTTCAGGCTTATTATCAGCAGTTCGGCGGCCGGATAGTTTTCCGTATATGACTTATGCTGGAAACCGAACTGCATTTCCAGAAACTCATTGATCCGGGCGTCATCCCAGCCCGCAGGCTTCAATTCCTCAAGCCGGGTGCTGAAGTAAACCTTTTTCAGGAAAGGGAGGTCTTCGGCGGTAATACTGCGAAAAGTAATATTTTGCTCGTTCATATCAGGCTCCTCTTTGCCAATATGCTGATGAATAGACCGTATTAATAATATAAACAAGCGGAAAAGATAAAACAATTAAGTTTGCCGGAAATTGCAAATTTTTCAAGTCCGGATTATATTTGATTTGTTTGGGAATATTCGTGAAAGTCGCTGAACCGTAATTTTTCTGAAAAAATAATTATGGATATAAAAACCGATCTGTTTGCCGATAACAAGGAATTATTTCTGATAATTCAGCTTTTGCGTTTCCAGTGGCATAAGGAAGCCGGCCTCAAAAGTTTAATAGCGGAACTGGCGCGGGATCCGGGATTTGACTGGAAAGAATTTCTCCGGCTGGTCCGGTTCCATAAGGTTTATACCTATGTTTATTCTACAATAAAAGAGTTAAAATGTTTTCCCGAAACAACGGCGGCAAGGCTGAAAAAATTGAATATCGACAATTCGGAAAAAGCGCTGGTAATTACCGCTGAGCTTAAAGCCGTAAACCGGCTGCTCGGCGGCGGCGGGATAAGCTTCACCGTGCTCAAAGGCCAGCCTCTGTCGATGTCGTTATATGGAAATACCGCCCGGCGCAGCTCCAGGGATATCGACCTGCTGGTCGACAGTGATGATCTCGAAAAAATAATGGAATTGTTTGCCGGAAATTACATTTGCATGTCCGATTCGAATATCCCGCTCAAATATATAGAATCTTATAGCGATCATCTGGTCTATAAAAACAAAACGACGGACGTCTTCGTGGAAGTTCACTGGAAACTCATGAACTATAATTACCTCATGCCGGGTTTTACTGAAGCTGCGCGCCGGCGCATTATGCGTATTGGCGTCGCCGGTACGGAGCTGAACGCGCTCAGCTTCCACGATCATCTGTTTTACTGCCTGATGCATGGAATCAAGCACTGCTGGTTAAGGCTTTTCTGGCTGGTGGATGTAGCCGAATTCTGCCGGAAGGACGAATTTGTTTTGACTGAACTTTTTGAACTGGGGGAAAAATACGGTGTTTCAGTTGCGCTGGGCTCCGGGCTGCTGCTCTGTAATCAGCTCTTTGCCGTACCCCGGCTTGAGGAAAGCTGTAAAACCCGTCTGCTGAAGAACCGGACTGTAAACCGGCTTTACGCAATGTTCCTGACTCAGATAGCGGCAGGGAAAATAAGAATAAAGCCGGATTCTCCCTATATCAAACAGATGAAACGGAAGGCCGGTCTGGTTTATAAAGATTGCTTACTGAAAAGAGATTTCTGCTATCTGACCGAGGTTATGAAAGATCGGAAGAGCACACG
>JAQUOK010000049.1 GCA_028717165.1 Victivallaceae bacterium
CATATCTGTTCCCTGTAGGGGAACTTCAAATGCCTTACCCGCATTTTGAAGTTCTCCTTCAGGGAACATCGTGGAACCGATAAGATTCCCCAAGGCGCTGCCTTGGGCTACGTTAAAAATCCCTTCCAGGGATAAAAAACGGTTACTGACCAATTACGAAAAGCAGAATTTGTTTGGAACGAATCTGCTGACCGCCGCTTATTAATAAATCTTTATTTGACTTTTGCCGTTTGAAGGATATAGTTATTTTTATATTAATTTAAATTTGTATGTTTAAACCTGCGGTCAGGGTTCGTCCCGATCCAAGGGAACATGCGGAAATCAGATTTTACCGGATTGCCGGATTTAGAGACCTCTCGGGTTTATATTTCGGGTAATGCAGGATGTCTTTGTACCGATGTTTCCCTGACCGCCTGAACCAGGGATTTTTTTATGAAAAAAAGCATCGGAACCATCTCGATCATGGTTAAAAACCATGACAGCGTCCCCCAAGTCAACAAATGTCTTTCGGACTTCAATGAGATCATTCTCGGACGGATCGGCATTCCGTACCGTCCCGAGCGGCTCGGCATTATCGCCATTATCGTTGAAGGCACCTCCGACCAGCTCGGCAGCCTTGCCGGAAAACTCGGCATGCTCGACGGCGTAAAAACCAAGTCCATGATTATAAAAAAATAAATTGCTAATTTTAATCCTTAAATCTTAAATCTTATGAATATAACACCTAAAGCGCTGCGTCTGCATATTGCCTTGTTCGGGCGCACCAATGTCGGAAAATCGACTTTTCTTAATGTAATCGCGGGGCAGGACGTGGCGATAACCTCCCCGGAACCCGGAACGACCACGGACGTCGTCGAAAAAAGCATGGAACTTCTGCCTGTCGGCCCGGTACTGTTTCTGGATACCGGCGGACTGGACGACAGTTCAGTGCTCGGCAATGAACGCATCATCAGGGCGAAACGAACCATGAACCGCGCCGATGTGGCGCTGCTGATCTGTGAAAGCGGATATTTCGGTAGATACGAAAAACAGATACTGGAGAGCGCCGAACAGAATAAAATTCCGGTTATCGCGGTGATAAACAAAACGGATATTGTACCGGTAAGTGATGATTTCAGGAAAAAACTGCGCTCTGAAAGCGCTGGAATACTTGAATGCAACGCCGAAAACAAAAAAGACCGGGACCGGATCGTCAACGAACTCAAAACGCTTTTAAAACAGGTTTTGTCGGAGGATTTCCGGAAACCGCTGCATCTGGTCGGTGACCTGGTGCCGCCGCTGGGCATTATTGTCCTGATCATACCGATCGATATAGAAGCCCCGAAAGGGCGTCTGATCCTGCCGCAGGTGCAGACTATCCGCAGCGCCCTGGATAATGACGCACTGGTGGTTGTCGTCAAGGAACATGAATATTCCCATATGCTGAAGCAGCTGAAAACTCCGCCGGCTCTGGTGGTCTGCGATTCGCAGGTGGTGGACAGAATGGTGGCGGAAACGCCGGAGTCAGTGCCGTGTACGACTTTTTCGATTCTTTTCGCCAGACTCAAAAGCGATATGAAAACTTTTCTCAAAGGTACCGCGGCCATAGATAATTTAAAATCCGGAGACCGCGTTCTGGTGGCGGAATCATGTTCGCATCATCCGCTTGAGGACGATATCGGCAGGGTCAAAATTCCGCGCTGGCTGCGGAATTACTGTAACGCTGACTTGAAATTTGAAAGTTGCGCCGGCCGGGATTTTCCCGATGATTTAAGTGAATACAAACTGATCGTCCAGTGCGGCGGCTGTATGAACAATCGTGCGGAAATGCTTTCGCGCCTGAAGCGTGCCGGAGAAGCCGGGGTTCCGATGACGAATTACGGCTTGTGTATCGCCAAGGTGCACGGAGCGCTGGAACGGGTTATCGCGCCGTTTGCCGGGAAAATGTAAAGAAGGAGCGCCTTATGACTATAAATCCGAAATCAAGTCCGGCGGAATACGCCGGAACTGTCATTAAACAGGAGCAGATCGATAAATATCTGGATAACGGCCGGGACTTCATTGATGATAAAGCCATCTGTTCGCTGCTGGAAACGCGGGGCGGACCGGACCGGTTCGAAGTCCGGGATATAATAGACAAGTCCTTGAACATGAATACGCTTTCCGCGGATGAGGTGGCGGCCCTGCTTAAAGTCGATGATCCCGGACTGCTCGCGGAAATGAGGGAAGCCGGGCTGAAAGTAAAAAAGTTCGTTTATGATAACCGCATCGTTACTTTCGCGCCGTTTTACCTGAGCAATCTGTGCGTGAACAACTGTCTTTACTGCGGTTTCCGCAAGGAAAACAAATACGAAGTGAGGCGTAAACTCAGCATGGAAGAGGTCAGGCGCGAAACGCAGGTTCTTGCCGGAAAGATCGGGCATAAACGCCTGATCGCGGTTTACGGCGAGCACCCTGGGTCTTCAACCGACTATATCGCAGAAACCCTCGAAACTATTTACGGGATCGAAGTTCCCGTCAGGCGGGGTGTCGGCGCTGTCCGCCGCATTAACGTGAACGCGGCGCCGCTGCCGGTTGAAGATTTGAAAGTGCTCCATGACGTCGGTATCGGGACCTTTCAGGTTTTTCAGGAGACTTATCATCATGGCCTGTACGCGAAAATTCATCCGGGAAATACCGTTAAAAGCAGTTACCGCTGGCGTTTATACTGCATGCACCGGGCAATGGAGGCGGGAATTGACGATGTCGGTATCGGAGCGCTTTTCGGGCTTGGGGACTGGCGTTTCGAAGTGATGGGACTGGCGGCTCACGCCCGGGAACTTGAGGCAAAATTCAATATCGGGCCGCATACGATTTCATTTCCCCGGATTGAGCCCGCCTGCAACGCGCCGCTGGCCGGCGGTTCCCGGCGGGGAGTGTCGGACGCCGATTTCATCAAACTGGTAACCGTGCTCCGCCTGGCGGTTCCTTATACCGGGATGATCGTAACCGCGCGCGAAAGCCGGGAAATCCGCGACCGCTGTCTGCTTTCAGGCTGTACCCAGGCGGACGCCGGTTCCAGAATAGGTATCGGGGCATATGACGAGGCGGCTGCGGAACAGGAAGCCCGCAAACAGCAGTTTATTCTCGGCGACACCCGGAGCCTTGAAGAATTCATAGCCGATCTGGCGAAAAAAGGCGTCATTACCTCCTTCTGTACGGCGGCCTATCGCTGCGGACGCACCGGCGGCTGTATAATGGATATGCTGAAGACCGGCAAAGAAGGGCAGTTCTGCAAAGTGAACGCCGTTCTTACTTTCCGTGAATGGCTGGATGATTTCGCTTCTCCCGCAACTCTGGAAATCTGCAGGCCGGTACTGAATTCAGAGATCGATAATATCCGGGCCGAATTCAAGCCGTCCTTCTTCAGGGAGTTCATGAATTATTACCGCCGCATAGAGAACGGCGAGCGGGACCTTTATTTTTAACCGCAGCGCCAACGATCGCTATTTTATTTCAATGATTTCCTTGCGGGGTATTTCCACGGTTTCCGCCTGGTGACTGCCGCTGATCTTTTCCAGCATCAGGTCGGCGGCGGTTTCGGCGATCGATTCAAAATCCTGCCGCGCGACGAATATCCGGTTGAAATCGGCGGTATTCAGCGGCGGACTGTCGAAACTTGCGGAAATAAGCAGGGAAGGCCGGCGTCTGCTGAAAAAGATTTGAAAGTATTTTTCTATGTCGAGCCTGGAAGAACCGAGCAGGGCGATATTTCCCGTCAGGAATTTCGGCGGCAGTTCCCGGACCGTATTCGCATCTGTCTGGATAAAAGCTGAATTGTTCCGAGTGAGAAATTCGATTGCGGTTTTAAGCCGCAGGCGTGAAACGGAGTTATCGTTTTCCGTAATAATTATGAAGCGGTCGGCGCCCGCGTCCAGGCATTTCCGGAGGAGGTCAGTAACGGCGGCTTTATTGTCCGTAGTGACGGTGGTGCAGTTGTCGAAAAGCGGCTGACGGTCAATAAATACCAGCGGGAAATCATTCTGAAACAGGGGCAGATAGGCCGGGGCGCTGTATTCAAGGGAAGGAATGATGAACGCGCCGTCGGCGACATGTTGCGATAAACGTGAAAGCAGATGATTGAATTTTTTGGCTTCGGCGTGATACAGGGTAATCAGCAGTTCATAGCCTTTGAGGTGAAGGCTGCGGCTCAGGAATTGCGCCGGTTCCCGGTCAACCGGGTTGTTCAGGTCGGAGAGGATCATCCACAGATTCAGGGTTTTGCCGGATACCAGGTTGCGGGCGGCAAGATTCGGCCGGTAGCCCAGTTCCCGCGCTTTTTTCTGAATGAACCTGCGGGTTTCAGGTTTGACCCGCAGGTCGTTGCGAAGAGCTCTTGACACGGTTGAAATGTCAACGCCGCATATTCCGGAAATATTTTTCAGGGTTATCGCCATAATCAACAATATACTTTATAAGTCCTGATTTCAAAAGGCCTCAGCTCAAGTTTGAGAATATCGCCGCTTGCGGTTTCGCTGCCTTCTTCCGTCCACTCGATCAGGTTGGTTTTGACCAGTTTTTTTACCGGGATGTGAAAGCGCAGGGCCCCCTGTGAACGCCGCCCTTTGGTTTCGACCAGGCGGATTATCAGGCAGTTTTCTTTTTCCGCCTTTTTAACGGCTTCCAGCGAAATATCATTTGCTTCCAGCGAACAGGGCAGGGGCGTCCTGCCCGCGCGGAAACCTTCAAAACGCAGCGGCGGCTGGTTTAGTATGGCGGCGTTATTCATGACGTTGGACTGCAGCAGGTCGCCCTCGTGGGGCAGCAGACTGTAGGTGAATTCATGTTCGCCCAGGTCGGCGGTGAAATCGGGGTATTTTGAAGACCGCAGCAGGTTCAGGTCCAGAACCCGGTCATGTACTTTATAGCCGTACTTGCAGTCGTTCAGGAGAGCGGTGCCGTACTGGGAGTCGGAGATGTCCGCGTAACGGTGTGCGGCTACCTCATAACGGGCCACATCCCAACTGGTATTGCGTCCGGTGGAGCGTTTAAGGTAACCGTACTGGATATCAAAAGCCGCTTCCGTGGCGTGGGCTTTTACCGGGAATTTAGTTCTCAGCATTTTGTGGGCTTCGTCCCATTGCACCCGGGTTTCGAAATCAAGGCGTTTGCCGTGTCCGAGAATGATTCGCTGCCGGATTTTCGAATTACTGATCTCCAGTTCGAAATCCAGTATCTGGCGTACCGGGCCGGATATTTTGCGAACCGTGGCGCCGCGGGCGTTTTCAAGGTGCTGTTCCTCATAACCGAGATCAATGTCCCAGGCGTCGTATTCCACCGGGTCGTCGTGATAAAGCGAAATAACGTTCGCCGGGTTTTCCGGTTTTATCAGTTCGTAATCCGCTTCTTTGTCGTAAACGCTGACCAACTGCGCGTCGCGGTTGAATTCGTAACGGATAAAAGCGTTTTCCAGTACCAGGTTTTCCCCGTCTCCGGTTGCGGGAACGGCAGCGGAGCCGATCTTGTTAACGGACAGGAACGCGCATGGAGGAATACTGATGTCCACGGTAACCCTGTCGCCTTCAAGTTGTCCGGGCAGTGTTTTACCATTGACGGCGGCGCTCATCCAGCCTTCCGGCAAGGTAACCGGGCCGTTGTAGGAACAGGACAAAGGATTGAACAAAGTCATGCTGTTTTCATCAGGCGAAAACAGCAGTGCCGCGGCTTCTGCGAGGAGCTCTTTACAATTCCTGAACATTTCGGCGTACTGCTGATGAGTTTCCTTGTACACGCGGGTAATGGAAGAACCCGGGATTATGTCGTGAAACTGGTTCATGAGCAGGGTCTTCCAGAGCTTATTCAACTCTGCCGCCGGATAATCCGAAAGCGGCAGGCACGAATAGAGAAACTCGATATGCTTCAAAAGGTATTCAAGTTTGCGGTTGCATCTTTTGACTTTCGCCTGGGTGGTCAGGGTTCCCTGATGTTTTTCAAGGTAAAGTTCGCCGTCCCATATTTCCAGTTTTTCGGCGGACGCTTTTATCCTTTCAAAAAATTTATCGGCGCGGCCCATCGTGACTTTGGGGCAGCCTTCAAGGTCTTTGAGCCGCATTGCCCGTTCGATATAATCTTCGCGCGGCCCGCCGCCGCCGTCTCCAATACCGAAAAGCGAGCAGAATTCATCGAGTACGTCGGCTTCTTTGAAATTGTTCTGTGCTTTGCATAACTGTTCAGGTGAGATGAAAGCGTTATAATTATTTTCCGGCGGGAAATGGGTCAGTACCTCCGAACCGTCTATTCCGCGCCAGATAAAGGTATTATGGGGAAATTCATTGAACAAATTCCAGGATATTTTCTGGGTCAGGAAATAATCGCAGCCGGAACCTTTGATGATCTGCGGCAGGGCTCCCGAATAACCGAACACGTCCGGTATCCACAGGTTTTTCACGTCGAAACCGAATTCATCCATGAAGAAATTCTTGCCGTGCAGGAATTGCCGGATCATGGATTCCCCGCTCGGCAGATTGCAGTCGGCTTCGACCCACATTCCACCCTGGGGTTCCCAGCGTCCGGCGGCAACGGCTTTTTTGACTTTGGCGTAGAGTTCCGGGTAACGGTCTTTGACGAACTGGTAATGCTGAGGCTGTGAAGCCCCGAAAATATAGCCCGGGTATTTTTCGATGTTGGCGATCTGATTGGCGAAAGTCCGGGCGCATTTGCGGACAGTTTCACGCAACGGCCATAACCAGGCGGTATCGATATGGGCATGTCCGACCGCGGTAACTTTCAGGGCGCTGGAACATGCCCCGGCGCTGAAAAATTTTTCTTTCAGGAATTTTCTGACTTCGCAGGCGTTCTGCGGATTGCCGCGATACAGATCCACCGCTTCGCAGAGAAGCATCAGGATCTGGCGGTAGCGGTAATTTCCTTTCGGATAGGTTTTCATGAGGCTCAACGCGATTTCAACGTCGATCCCCAATTGTCTGATATCCTCATTCACCGTGCATAATTGGAGATGGTTTATATGCGCGGATATTTTTCCTGCCGGCTTTTTCGCGTCCAGCCGCGGATGATTGCTCATTTCCATCCCGAAATAATTGCAGGCTCCGGCGTCAAGCCATAATTCCACATTCTTGCCGGCCGGCGCGGAATCATATAAAGGAACATATTCCCGGAGAAAAGCCGGGCAGAAAATTGAATTATTGGTAACGCCTTGCAAAGGAACGCCTTCCTGAGAAAGAACCAGCCCTTCGCCGCCGATGTCAATACGGGCGGCAACGGTTTCGCCCGCCCATTCGGCGGGTATTGTCCCGGTCAGATGGAACCAGGCGCACTGCCAGTCGGAGCCCCACCTGGAACCCTTTTGGGCGGGTTCGAATTTGTAACGGTCTTTTTCCCTGAAGGAAACCGGTTCTTCCGTAACGAAATATTCCGCGTCCAAATCAATTTCAGCTTTTATGTAATCGCGTTTCAGGCAGTCGCAAAAAACTTCCGCCCGCCTTTGATAAATATTGGTTTTTTCGAGGTGCATAGTATTGGGCCCTGATTAAAAAAAATTAATACAAACGTTTGTATTCGTAATATGATACACTCTTTCTATGGAAATTGCAAGCGTTTGTATTTTGTTTTCGTTTTTTTCGGAACTTGCGGGTAATGCCGTCCCCCCATATCTGTTCCCTGTAGGGGAACCTCAAATGCCTTACCCGCATTTTGAAGTTCTCCTTCAGGGAACATCATGGAACCGATAAGATTCCCCAAGGCGCTGCCTTGGGCTACGTTAAAAATCCCTTCCAGGGATAAAAAACGGGCGCCCGATTACACTTGCGGTTTGCAATTATGATTCCAGGATTACTGTTGCGGAAGCGTATTCTCTTTCGTGGGAGATGCTTACGTGGAAACGCCCGGCGTTTATTGCGGCCGCTCTTTTGGCGGCGCTGCCGGACAAGAAGAGTTCGGGGTTGCCTTCCGGGGAGTTCCTTATATCGATGTCCTGCCAGAAGCAGTTCTGTCCGATGCCGCAGTGCAGGGCTTTGGAAACGGCTTCTTTGGCGGCCCAGCGCCCGGCGTAATATTCGATCGGGTTGCAGCGGGTGGAGGCCTCCTGTTTTTCGGATTCGGTGAATATCCTGTCGACAAAAGCTTTTCCGTGTTTATCGAACAATGCTTTCATGCGTTCTATTTTTATTATGTCGGTACCGATCCCTACGATCATATTAGTGTTCCCTGAGCTTGTATTTTGCGCTTGCGGTTATAGATTCTTTTGAACCCGTTTTTCTAATAGAATTGCCAAATATAAGAATTTCAATATGAATTCGATTTTATTATTTGAAACTGACTTTATAACGCCGGATACCGTGTCCCTGGAAGGGCATCGTTTCGAGCATTTGCGCAAGGTGCTGCGGGTAGAACCGGGAGCTGCCGTTAAAGTCGGTATTCTGAATGGAATGCTGGGGCGTGGTGAAGTGCTTGAGGTTGAAAAGGATAATATCAGGCTGCGGGTTGATCTGACTGATAATCCGCCGGCGGTTTTGCCTTTGACTCTGGTCTGTGCCCTGCAGCGGCCGCAGACTATGAAAAAAGTATTGCAGGCGCTGGTTGCCTACGGATGTAAAAAGATTTATTTTATCGGCAGCCGGAAAGTGGAAAAAAGCTACTGGGATTCTCCTTTGCTGGAAGATGAGTCGCTGCGGAAGCAGATTATACTCGGGCTCGAACAGGGCTGTGATACGGTGATGCCGGAAATACATTTCCGCCGCCGTTTCAAGGCTTTTATCGAGGATGAACTGGCGGCCGTAAAGGGAGATTCGCTGGGGCTTACGGCGCATCCGTCAGGGAAAGAGCCTTGCCCGGCGCAGGTGAAAGGGGCGGTAACGCTTTGCATCGGCCCGGAGGGCGGCTTTACGGATTACGAAATCGAATTGCTGGGGCGTCACGGCTGTCCGGCGGTACATTTGGGAACGCGGCCGCTGCGTACGGAATTTGCCGTCTGCGCTCTGCTCGGAAGATTATTTTAACTAACAAAAAGCAGTGGTTGTTTCGGAAAAACAGCCCTTTTTAATTGTATGAAGTTCCGGTATTACGGGTTAAAAGGAGTGTAAATGGAAGACAAGTTGAAGAAACTGAAGAAGATTGTCGGGGACGCTTTTGAACTGCAGCGCATTGCCGCGGTTCTGGACTGGGATCAGCAGGTGGGCATGCCGGTTGCGGCCGCCGCCGGCCGGGCCCGCCAGACTTCCCTGATAGTGAGTCTGGCGCATGAAAAACGTACCAGTGCTGAGCTTGGCGAACTTCTGCAGGTCCTCGTTACGGAGATGGAAAACCTCGATCCCGATTCCGACGATTACTGCCTGATAAAACTGGTTGCCCGCGAGTATGAACGCCATACGAAGGTTCCGGCTGAATATGTCGCCGAGTTTTCGCACCTCACCTCGCTGGCTCATTCGAAGTGGGAAAGCGCCCTTGCCGGGTCGGATTTCCTGATATTCAAGGATTCTCTCGAAAAGATTTTCCGGATGTGCCGGGAATACACTGATTTTTTTGCGCCTTACGAGCATGTATATGATCCTCTCCTGGATGAGTTCGAGCCGGGTATGAAGACGGCGGAGCTTATTGCAGTGTTCGACAAGATCCGGCCGCAGCAGGTTGAACTCATACGGGAAATAATGGCGCGTCCGGTTCCCGACCAGAGCTGTCTGCGGCATGAATTTGCCGCCGGCAGGCAATGGCAGTTGTCAACTGCCGCTGCGGCCGCGATCGGTTATGATTTCAGCCGGGGGCGTCTTGACAGTGTCGTTCATCCGTTTACGACGACCTTCAACCTGAACGACGTCCGTATAACTTCTTCCGTTCACACCGGCAATTTGAATTCACTCAGTTCAACCATTCATGAGGCGGGGCACGCCATTTATGAACAGAATATCTCCCCGCGCCTGGAAAATACCCCGCTGGCGACGGGCGTATCGCTGGGGATGCATGAATCGCAATCCCGCCTGTGGGAAAATATCATCGGGCGTTCTTATCATTTTCTCCGGTTCTTTTACCCGCAAATACAGGATGCCTTTCCGGAGTTGAAAACCGTGCCGCTGGATGAATTCTATCGCGCTTATAATACCGTAAAGCCCGGATTTATCCGTATCCACGCGGATGAAGCGACTTACAATTTGCATATTATGCTGCGTTTTGAGCTGGAAGTCGCCATGCTTGAAGGCTCGCTGGCGGTAGCGGATCTGCCGGAGGCGTGGAATGCGAAAATGAAAGAATATTTCGGAATAATTCCGCCGGATGACGCTCTCGGATGTCTGCAGGACGTGCACTGGTCGGCCGGCCTGATCGGGTATTTCCCGACTTACGCGCTGGGAAATTTAATTGCCGCCCAGCTCTGGAAAGTGTGCCGGGAAAAATACGGCAGCCTGGATAAAGCGATAGCCTGCGGGCGTTTTGACGAACTGCGCGTCTGGCTCAGTGAAAATATCCATTGTCACGGCAGCAAATTCGAATCCCCGGAACTGCTGCGGCGAATTACCGGCGGCGGCATTGACCCGGAAATCTATATGAAATACCTGCGCGGGAAATATTCGGAGATTTACGGACTGTAGCGACGGGACCGGCGAAACTGAAAAACTGACGAAACCGGCGTTCGGGACGCGGTCCGGTAACCCGGGAAACGTTGTATGTCTGTTTCGGGCGGCTTTGTTCTCGAAAGGCTCTTCGTATAAAAAATGTTTCAAAAAATCTTAATTGAACTTGACAAATGAGATTATATGCAGTGTATTTGTGAGTGCGTTTAAAATAAAGGATATTGTTTATGTCAGGAAAAATCTTTATTTCGGCATTGTTTTCCCTCCTGGTCATGGCGGTTTCCGGATGTCGCCAGATTATCGTATCCGAGGTGTTGCAGCAGCCGCTCGGCAAAAAGGTCTATTTGAAACATAATATCTGGTATGAAAATCCGGGCAGAATTTCATGCCTTAATATCCAGAAAGGAAAAATTATTCCTTTCGGAACCGAGATCGAGCCGATCCAGGCGACGGATTACCGGCTTTGTTTCAAAACGATGGACGGAAAGGAATTCAACATAAATTATGAAACCAGTCTGATAATGCAGCCGATGGAGAATTTCATCCGGCAGAACTTTACCATGCAGACCCGGGATGAACTTACCAAGGGCATGAAGAAGGAGGAGGTGGAACTCCTGCTCCAGGGTAAACTCAAACGGGGCATGACGAAAGAACAGGTACTCCTGGCCTGCGGCGTTCCCCCGGCCTGCAGGACGCCGTCGACGTTGAACAGTACAAGGGTGTAC
>JAQUOK010000050.1 GCA_028717165.1 Victivallaceae bacterium
GATCTGCAGAGCGATATTCCTCGGGAGTTAATACAGCAGGTTGATTGTAAAGAAAAATAACATCTTTAAAAAGCTCCTTAACATCTTCAAGGAACGCTTCGGCATCGGGATGATTCGGAAGTTCTTTGTCGAGAAGTTTTTTGATGTCACCCAGGATATGCCTGCGGCATTTCTGCTTGGGGAAGGCTCTGATCAGGTTCCGATAAGCGTTCCCCAAGTCGGTACCTTTGTAAAATTCTCCAAGATGTCGGAACAAACCTTTAAACATATTAAAAAACGGAGGTTTAATGTAAAAAAATTGGAAAAAGTGATGTAGATGAGTTTTTTCAAAAGAATTCCAAAAGAGGAAATGAAAAATGAAAGCATTACAATCTCAAACTGAGCGGCCTGGGAAAAGTCAAAGTTTTTTCAGGGGAAGCAGCTTTTTAAGACTAAATCATTACATAAAAAGTTTTTTTCATTATCTTTCGGTGAGCATCTTTATATTCCTTGGGTTTCAAGTGCAAACAGCGGCGGCGCTTCTACTAGATTACGATTTTTCCGAAGGGACAGGAAATACACTGTATGACCAGAGCGGATATGGGAACAACGGAACCATTTATGGTGCTCAATGGACTTCTGAAGGCGCCGGTGGCTATTCCCTCTGTTTTGACGGCAATGATGATTATGTTCTCATTCCGGATGATTCATCGCTGAGATTAGGGGACGAATTCACTATTGAAGTGACGGTAAAACCCGGAGAAAATCCAATCAAATCCGGTTTTGGCGATTACCGGTTAATCATTGGAAAGGCAGGAGAGTTTTGGGATACTAACAATGCGTACTCTCTATATGTCGTCAGGCAATGCCTAGCTTATTTAGGCACAGTAAGAAACGATAGCGATTTATATCAAGTAAAAAGTGATACTGCGGTACGAGATACCTGGCATACAGTATCATTGGTCAAGAAGGATGACAAGTTAAAAATCTTCTGGAATGGAATTTATGTTTCATCCATGGACTGTTCCCAAACTATAAATACATCCAATCAATCGCTTAGAATAGGCGGAATTTCCGGGAGATACTTTGAAGGCTACATTAGCCATGTAAGTATATATGATAGTGCAGTCCTCCAGGAAACAGAAACGGAAAAAGGATATGTATTGAACTGTGATTTTACTGAAGACACAGAAAATACACTGTATGACCAGAGCGGATATGGGAACAACGGAACCATTTATGGTGCTCAATGGACTTCTGAAGGCGCCGGTGGCTATTCCCTCTGTTTTGACGGCAATGATGATTATGTTCTCATTCCGGATGATTCATCGCTGAGATTAGGGGACGAATTCACTATTGAAGTGACGGTAAAACCCGGAGAAAATCCAATCAAATCCGGTTTTGGCGATTACCGGTTAATCATTGGAAAGGCAGGAGAGTATTGGGATACTAACAATGCGTACTCTCTATATGTCACAAGGGAATGCGGAGATTATATTGGTTGCCTAAGAAATAACAGTGATTTATATAAGGTTTTAAGTGATAATGTAACACAAGATATCTGGCAAAAACTATTACTTACAAGAACAAAAGACAGTTTATCACTATATGTGGATTCTATACTTGAGGATGTGAAAAGTGACCCATCACTGATGACTTCCAGTCAACCATTGAAAATAGGTGGAGTTTCCGGAAGATACTTTGAAGGATATATTAAACAATTAGCGATTTATAATTATGTGAAACCTTACTTGTTGATGGTAACCTCAACGGATCAGGACATAAGCAGTACTCCTCTTTTGGATGTGTCGGACAATGTGATAAATGCCATGAACGATTCTCCCTTTGATGGCATTTGTTTTAGCTTGCTGGATGCTTATTCTGGGCAACCTCTTCCCGATTCCTCAACTATGATAAGCAAGGCGAACCACTTCAAAACGCTATCCGGCAGGAAAGACATCTGGGTTCGTGTAAACTTAAACAGAATTTACAAAAGAGCGCCCGAGTCATACTACTTTGAATCAGGACACACGATGGAAGAAGTAAATGCTTTGGACACAAGCGGAGAAACTGTCGCTGCGGTAAGAAAGGTGAGTACCCCATATTTTGCCGATATTTCCGTAGCGGATATTTTTGATACTCAGGGCAAACTAACAGATTTTAAAACACTTTGGAGTAATGCCCTTGTCTTTTGTAATGAAATGCAGACTGGAGGGATAGTACTTGATTGCGAGGATTATCATAATAATACCGCAGATAAATACTGTGTAACGGCTATTGCTGAAGCACAGTCAAGAACCGAAGCAGAAGTGATCAATCAGTTACAACAGATTGGGCGCGATATGGCCGATGAGGCCAAAGATAAGTGTCCTTCCGGAGTGCGTATAATGTCCTTGTTCACTATGCTGAGTTCGGGAACGGATGCTGGCGGAAATTTCCCTACCATATATTATATTTCAAAAGGATTTCTGGATCGAGCCAAAGAAATAAAACAAACATATGGAATTCCACTAATACTAATTGAAGGTGGTGAAACAGAAATAAACTATGTCAACAGAACACTTACGGGGCTGCAGCAGAAAATTTTTGACCGCTGGGCTCATTACTATGCTCTGGAGAATGACTATTATTCAGACTGCCAACTACGCCTCGGAGGAACTGTTACCGTATGGAGGGATTCTACACAAAACTACGGCTGGGTAGCGGATGACGCAGGGACCCCTGCTCAACCATGCTCCTTGGATTATACTTTTGCAGATCCCGATCCTCAACATCACCCAAATTTCAGGGAGGTTTTCAAGAAGCTGTTTGACTACGACTACATATTTTTTTATGTGCCGTCATGTACAGAGTATAAACCGTATGACCTTAATTATTCCGGTAGAACCGATTTCCACAATATTTTAAAAGAGGCCATAAATGAGTCCCTGGAAGAGATGAAGAAGCGATAAACTAGATTAAAGGCAAAATCTCTTTATGGAAGAAATGCAGAATAAAATAAGCAAGTAATCGTAATTATTTGGTCCGAAAAAGTTGAGTAGGGAATCATGGGCGCTATGACAGCGCCAAAAGTAAACAGAATTGGACAGGCAAGAAAAAACGGGAAAAGTTTCATAATACTGGAAGCGAAAATCATGACAAAAAGACAGCAAAATAAAAATCATGGGACAGGATACCCCCGCCGAAACCAAAATGATGATTTCGGAATTAGGGGATATTTTCTGTTGCCATCTGCATTTTTGTCATGGTGCTTCCGGCATTGCCTGGCGTAAAAAACTGTCAAGCAGTACAGATGTAGCGTTATTGCCCATGATTTCCATCATCACTCTGATGGGATTTAATCCTCTCAGTGGTCTTTTTCAGTCTTGAGCTCAACGCCTGCGGCGTTATTCCCAGCGTTCCGGCGGCGACGCTTTGGTTGCCGCCCGCCCGGTTCATCGCTTCCCTGATCAGCGCGCCGGTCATTTCCCTGATCTCAGGCAGCACCGTCAGGTTTCTCAGGCAGGATTCCAAATCCCCGCCACTTTTTGCCGGCAGGTGGGAACTTGCGGAATTGCGCTTAATGTGGCTGAAAAACACCCGGGTTGACAGGGTTTTCGAATCATGGCGGCTGACAGCGTCATAAACCATCGCTTCAAGCTCCCTTATATTGCCCGGAAAATGATACGACTGCAACAGTGTTATCAATTCGTCCGGGTAATGAGGAATTTTTTTGTGCAGTTCCTTTGACGCCTGGACGATAAAGAAATCCAGCAGCAGGACAATATCTTCTTTGCGGTCGCGTAAAGGAGGAATGTCAATATGATGGGTCGCAATACGATAATACAGGTCTTTCCTGAACTTTTTATCGCGCTGCAGTTCGTGCAGGTCCCGGTGCGTCGCCAGAATGAACCTTGCCGAAGACTTTTTGACTTTGTCGGAACCGAGCTGCTGGTATTCACGCTGCTGGAGCAGACGCAGTAATTTTATCTGCGAGGCCATATTCAGGTCGCCGATTTCGTCAATGAATAATGTGCCGTTGCTGGCTTTTTCAATGATCCCCGGACGGTCGTTCAAAGCCCCCGTGAATGCCCCCTTGGTGTGGCCGAACAGGGTATCGGAAATCATATTATCGTCGAGTCCGGCAATATTTACGGTCACCATTTCGCCGGGACAGTTGGATTCCTGGTGCAGCGCGTTGGCGAACAACTCCTTGCCCACCCCGGTTTCGCCGGTTATAAGCACCGGCTGTTTACTGGAAGCAATGGCCGAACAGTAACGGAACAGGCCGCGCATATATTTGCAGTTGGTGATTATCGGGGCAAAAGACTCGGAAGCTTCAGGGGCGTTTTCCGCCAGCAGGCTTTTGCGTAAACGCTCGTTGTCCCTTTTTAATTCGTTCAGCTCAAGGTATTTTTTTACCTTGTCCAGAAGTTTATTGATGTCAACCGGCTTGACCAGGTATTCGACGGCGCCGTGATGGATGCATTCGACCGCCTTTTCCAGAGAGTCCACACAGGTAACCATTATTACCGGTATTTCCGGATATTCACGGGAAAATTCGTCGAGCAGTTCCTCGCCCGATATTTCCGGCATTACCATATCGAGAATTATCAGTTCAATGTTCTGGGACTTCACGATTTCGCTGCCCTTGAGACCGTTGCTGCAGCTTATCGTGTTATTTATGCCGGCGCTTTGCAGACCCAGTTCGTAACTTCGCAAAGCGTTTATTTCATCGTCAATCAGCAGAATCGGATAATCGGGACAAGGTTTTTCAGCCATGTTAATCTCCTGTTATAACATCGGCAGGAACATCATCCGGCAACGGCAGAATAATCTCGGCAACCGTTCCTTTGCCGGTTCTGGACTTGAATTTAAAGCGTCCTTTGTGTTCCTTGAGTATTGACGAGGATATTGACAATCCCAGTCCGGTTCCGCCGCGTTCCCGTTTGGTGGTGAAAAACGGCTCGGTAATATGTTTCAGGTTCTTGGCGGTTATCCCGCAGCCCTCATCCGTTATCCTGATTATCGCGTGGCCGGTTTTCAGGTTGGCGGCGGTTTCAATGCAGATAGCCTGATTCCTGGAAGTCAGGGCCTGGCAGGCGTTCTGAAGAATGTTCATAATGACCTGTTCTATCTGCTGCTGTACCCCCTTGGCGGGAAGCATCCGGCATTTCCGTTCCACTTTGAATTTATTCGTTGAGTTTTTAATCTGGTTCTTAAGCAGGAAAATAACATTTTCCAGGGCTCTGTGCAAGTCAAATATTTCTTTGCGTTTACTTGGTACGTTGCGTATGTATGCTTTCAGGCTTTCAATAATCCGGTTGATCCGCTCGGAACCGTCTTTTATGCCGAACAGCAGGTCCTCTATGCTTTGTTCCAGCTTGTCGCGGGTAATATTGCCAAGTTTAAGGTCGGGCCTGCTGTTTATTTTTTCATAGAATAACGGTTTCAGATCATTCCACATTTTCTGCAGCAAGGTGACATTGATGTTAATAAAATTGTTGGGATTGTTGATCTCATGGGCAACACCGCTGATCAGTATCCCCAGAGATTTCATTTTATCGGCCAGCATCAGTTGTTCGCGGTGCATTTCGGCGGCGGCTTTCATCGCTTCATGCTCGGTAATATCCAGCGCTATTTCCACTACCCCTCTTTTGCCGTTGGAATGCAGGGGATAAGCACGGACTTCATATATGCGCCCGTCCTTGGTGTGGACGGTGTCGGTGCTTGCGTTTTCCTGGTTGACCAGGACATTGTAAACCGGATGGCGCGTATAATCTATGTCTTTGCCGTTTTCCCAGATTTCATACCATTTGCTTCCGATAAGCGATTTGCCTTTATCGGCGAATGTCAGCTGCGCCGCCTGGTTAGCCCATTCCAGGTTCAGGTCTTCATCAAAGCACATTACCATTTCATTCATCGCGTTCAGCGTGGTATTCAGGCGCTCTTTCGTCTGCTGCAGGCGGTCTTCCGCAATTTTCATATCGGTTACGTCCACGACTCCGCCCACGATATATTTGGGTTTGTTGTCCGGATCGAAGAGTATGCTTTTTCGGTCAACTATTACCCGCGTACCGGCGGTTTGGGTTTTTAAGGCATAGGTCTTTTCCACTTTCCGGTGCGGGTTTTCCAGCAGATATTTTTCGTCGTTTTCGAATTCCATCACCATTTCCTTATTGTCTTCGAAATAGTGATCGACCAATCTGGTGCCGATGAGTTTATCGGAGCGGTTGTCGCTGATAGGCAGTTCCCGGAAGGCTTCGTTATAACCGATATACCGTCCTTTCAGGTCTTTGTAGTAAACCGGAACCGGAAGCGCATCGGCAATGTCCTGCATAAGCTGCAGGCGCTCCTTAAGCGCGTTATAGCGCTTGCTGCGGGAAAGTTCTTCAATGCTGACGAGAACCTTGTGGACTTTGGCCTGGCTGCCGAATATCGGGATTCCTCTCGATAAAATCCAGACATATTTGCCGTCCCGGCGCCGGAGGCGGAAAATGCAGTCGAATATGGAATTTTCCACCTTGAGAACCTTTTCAAATTCATTTTTTACCCGTTCCAGGTCCTGAAAATGTATTTTGGCGAAAAATTCTTCTTTAGTGACAATTTCATTTTTATGTTCAAACTGGGCGAAACGCCGAATTGCCCGGCCGGCAAAAATTTCGTCGCTGTCGGCATTGTATTCCCAGAACCCGAGGCCTATTTTTTCAAAGAAAAGACGCAAATGATTTTCCGTCTGCTGATTCTGTTTTTCCTGCAGTTTCTTTTCGGTAATGTCCCAGGTGATGCCGTGTGCCATAGCAGGTTCGCCGTTTTCATCGCGCTCGATGGCGCAGCGGCAAAGCAGGTAATACATATTGCCGTCATCTCCGACGATCCTGAAAGGAAAATCGAACGAGGAGAATTTTGCCGGATCTTCCATGGCCTGCAGGATACTGGTTTTGTCTTCGGCCGGAATGCGTTTAAAGAAGGCGTCTTTTATATTTTTTGCAGGGGGCGTCCAGATCTCTTTCAGGCGTCTGGACGGAGTAAGCTGATCATTTTTGAAATCGTATGACCAGACGCTCAGATCGGTCAATTTATAGGCGTCGTAAAGTTGAGTTTCTTTGAGCCGCAATTCGTTTGCAAGATTCTCGGAACAGGCGGACAATTCCTCTTTCAGGCGGGCGTTTTCCTCGCGCAGAGCGTCTAATTCCTTTGTCTGTTCCTTGTCCTGCATAATCATCCCCGGCTGATATTATAACATTATTAACAAATTGAAACATAGGGGAACATTTATTAGTTTAATTTAAATTTTAATAATGTCAACAAAACTTAATTAAACTTGCTTTAAATATTTGCCTGCCGTGCGCTTTAACGCACTGATCTGGCGGGGGGTGAGAACGCGTCCGTTTTCGACTTGTGAGCGGAGAGATTCGGTAAATTCGCGGTCATCAAATACTCTTTTGCCTTTTTTTACCGGTTTTGCCCATTCTGTAATTTTTCCCAATTCGGATAGAATTTTCTTTACTTCCGGATCCGGTTCTGCCGTTTTGCCGTTTTCCGGCCGGCTTTCAAGGCTTTCCGGAGTGATGCCGAGCAAAGCGCAGAGTCCGGGAAGATCAGTTATCCGTTCCTGGTACTTTGCCGCGAAACGGCCAAGCAGCGCCAACTGTTTTTCCGAGAGTGCTCTGCCCTGATCAACCTGAGAGGAAAACGAAGCGATCAGTTTTTTGTCGTCATAGACCCGGTTTCCCCGTTTTACGGGTTCTTCCCATTTTACCTGGGCAAAAGCGGCAAGAATGGTTTTATATTTCCCGGTTTCCTCCCCGGAAGGCGCCAGTGACTGCTTTTGGGCTATTTCATTTTGTCTGGCGGAGGCGGCTTCCCATTCACTGCCGAAACCGTATTTCTCCGCGGTTGCGGCGAATTCCGGCAGTTGCGCGGCATATTTGGCGCCAAGGCGCAGCAGGACATCCCATTGCTTGGCGGTGAGCATTTGATCTTCGGAGTATTTTTCCTTGACGGAATTGAAAAATCTTTGGTCATTATAAGTGCGGCGTCCGACTTTTGCCGGTTTCTCCCAGTCTTTTATCGTATCGAGCTGTTTTAACACCGCTTCGATCTTTTCGTGTTCCGGAGCGCCGGAGTATTTTGCCTTCCTGAGCCATTTCGCGAAATAACCGTAAAACTTTTCGAGCATCTCAGTCCAGACCAGTTTGCCGGATTCTATTTCGTCAAGCCGGGTTTCCATGCGGGAAGTGAAATCGACTTCGAACAGGCTCGGAAGAACGCTGATGAGGAAATCATTAACCTGGAACCCCAAACTGCTGGGGAGCAGCTTGCCTTTTTCCTTTTCAACATAATTGCGGGTCTGGATGGTCCGCAGGATAGTTGCGTAGGTTGACGGCCGCCCGATGCCGCATTCTTCAAGTTTTTTGATCAGCGACGCTTCGGTATAACGGGCAGGGGGCTCGGTAAATTTCTGTTCCTTTACCGCGTCGAGCAGTTTACAGGTTTGCCGTTCGCGGAGCTCGCCGAGGATTTTTGAATTATTTTCTTCTTCGCTGCTGACGTTTCCGTAAAGACACATGAAACCGGGAAATACGGTAACCACGGCATTGGCCCGGAAAGTATATTCATTGCCGTCGGCACCTTTTGTGGCGACGTCTACGGCGGTCTGGCGCTGGAGCGCCTGGGACATCTGACTGGCGACGAAACGCTTCCAGATAAGGGTATAAAGTTTTAATTGGCGGTCGTCCAGGTATTGTTTCATACGTTCAGGGGTATTGTTTACATCTGTCGGGCGGATTGCCTCGTGGGCTTCCTGGGCGCCGCTTTTGCTTTTGAAATAATTCGGCTTTGCCGGGACGTAGTCATTGCCGTAAGCGGCGGCGATGAAAGCCCGGCATGCGGTTCTGGCTTCCTGGGCGATATTGACCGAGTCGGTACGCATGTAAGTAATAAGACCGACAGTGCCCGAACCGATGTCCACGCCCTCATACAACTGCTGCGCCAGGCGCATGGTGTTGCTGGCGGAAAAATGAAGCAGGGTGTTGCCGGCCTGCTGCAAAGTACTGGTGGTAAACGGCGGCTGGGCGTTGCGGTAGCGGTCTTTGGTTTCTATTTTGTCAATTATGAAGCCGCTGCCGTTCCGTACCGCTTCAAGCAGCGCCGAAGCGTCCTTTTCATTGCCGACGGTAAATTTGTCGGCGTTGATCTTGAAGAGTCTGGCGATGAACTCCTGACCGTCCGCTTCGAGTTTAAGCGAGAAAGTCCAGTATTCTTCCGGCTGAAAGGAACTGATTTCGCGTTCGCGTTCGACTATCAGGCGCAGGGCGACGGTCTGGACGCGTCCGGCGCTGGTGCCGCGGGTGATCTGCGACCATAAAAGCGGACTGACCATATAGCCGACGATGCGGTCGAGAACCCGGCGGGCCTGCTGGGCGTCAACCAGATTCATATCGATCACGGTTGAATGTTCAAACGCTGTGGAAATAGCGCTTTTGGTTATTTCGTGAAAGGTTACCCGTTTGAATTCACCTTTATACTGCCGTTTCAGGAGTTCCTGCAAGTGCCAGGCGATAGCTTCGCCTTCGCGGTCCGGGTCGGGCGCCAGAAAAACGGCTTTGGCGTTTTTTGCCGCCTTCTGCAAGTCCCTGATTATTTTTTTGCTTTTTTCGCTTTCGACATATATGGGGGTGAAATTGTGTTCCAGGTCGACGCCCAGTGAATGATCGGGTAAATCCCGGACATGTCCCACTGAAGCCATAATGCGGTAGTTATTTCCCAGCATTTTCCCGATAGTCCGGGCTTTGGTCGGGGATTCCACTATCACCAGATTGTCAGCCATATATATTCCAGTTTGTTGGTTCAGATAAAAAAACACAGAACCTTATAACTATCCAAAAATAAACAAGTTTCAAGTCGGAAAATGTTTTTTTTGCGAAAATAGTTGGCTTTTCAGCAGAAAAAATAAAAATATAACGAAACCGACGTTCGGGACGCGGCCGATCGTCAGCATCGTTGTCTGAATAGGCAAGCAAAAACGCGGCAAACGTGTTAATTGTTGAGGAAATCGTGTTTGTAGTCCCGCCTTCAGGCGGAACAGCCAAATTTAAAGTTAGAGGGGAAATTCCGTTTAAAAGCGGTGTAACATTTTGCGTTTCACTTCCCGCGTTTATTTCTTCCGCTTAAAAGCGGGACTACAAACACGTCTCAAAACTTTTGATTTTCTCAGTGCAGAGTTTTTCGGTTATTTTAAGGAGCAATTTTACCCGCCCGGCAAAATATTCCAGATCTTTTTTCGAGATTTTGAAATCCTTGTCGTAACGGGCGCCGATGTAGGCGTATTCGAACAGATCAAAGCGCTCTTTGTCGGCTTCGGTTTCGCAGGGAAAAATAACCTCCAGATCGGGAAGGACTTCGCGGATCCGGTGGTCCGCGGCGCCCAGTAAATGACCTTGGGGAACGTAATTGGTAAAAACCAGCTCAATAGCTTTATAAGCGGATTCAGCCGCTTGGTGAAGCAGAAAAGCCGCTTTTTTATATCTTTTAGTTTCAAAAAATTTGTTAAAACCAAACATAAAATCATTTGCGCTTTCAGACCAATTTTCAAAATGTTCTTTGGCGATTTCGATTTGTTGTTCGGGGGTGAGTTCTTTTCCGACGCGCAGTTTGTATCTGCCGGAATCATAGAGCAGACAGCCTTCTTTGACAATGTCGCTGTAAAAGAAATGCCTTTCCTTGAGCCGTTTTTTAACGAACTTGACGTCATGCACGATAATCCGGAACGGCATAAGCGTGCTGAGCCCGTTGCAGTGTTCGGATATGCTGCGCCAGAGGCTGTGATGAATAGCGGTGGCGTTAAGGCGGGAGACTACCAGAATGTCATAATCGGAAACATCACCGGACTTGCGGTCGGGGGCTAAGTCTTCTTCGTCTTTGTAATTGCCGCGCGCATGGGAACCGAAAAGAATGATCATTTCCACGTCGTCGCACATTTCGCGAATGACGGAAACGGCTCTTTTAAGTTCATCCCGCTTATGTTTCGGCAGATGTAATAGTGATTTCTTCATAATTCAATTTCACAGGAATTTGTTATTTTGACAGAATCATTTTTTATTTTTAATTTGTATTTTTCCCTTAAAACTAAAAGTCCCGGTAAAGCCGGTTAAGTTCAATATAATATATGGCTGTTTAATTTCAAGGCGCTAAAATCACGATTGCGTATCTCGGTGTTCCAG
>JAQUOK010000051.1 GCA_028717165.1 Victivallaceae bacterium
CACCGCGTTGCGGCGGGCTACGCTGAATATCCCTGTCAGGGTTAAGGCAACAACAATACTCTCTTTGGCATAAGGCCTTAAAGTTGACGCATATGCCCCGGAAGTCTACATCATATCATCAGCGCACCCCGAAAAAACGTGGAACGTGGAACGTAGGACGTGAGAAACGCAACCGTTATTCGAAAAAGGGTTGGGAAAGGGAGAGCGCGAGAGGGAAAGAATCTTTCCTCAAAAGGTTTTCCCCTCTCGCAAAATGCTTTTTTTACTTTCTGTCCATCGCTCTGTAAAGGGCGCGGCGCATTTTCTCGACCGGAGCGGCCTGTCCTGTCCACAATTCAAACGACTTTGCGCCCTGGTGGAGGAGCATTGTCCGTCCGTCCGCAGTCTTGAGACCGGCATTCCGGGCGGCCTGCAAGAGCGGCGTCTGTTTATAAATAGTGTCGTAAAAACAGATATTTCGCAACAGCGCCGGATTCATCGGCATAGGGTCATTTTCTTTCAGCCCCAGGCTGGTCCCCTGAACCGCGACCGCGGCCCGGTCAATAAAACCCTGCAGTATTTCTTCATTATCCGGGGCAGAGCAGAAACATTCGCAGCGGGGATAGTTTTCGCTGATCTTCGCGGCCAGGCGTTCGGCTTTTTCCACTGTCCGGTTGGCAAAATACAAAGCGGCCGCCCCGCGGCCCGCAAAATGAAACGCGGTTGCCTGAACCGCCCCCCCGCAGCCGATAAACAGAATTTTCCCGCCGTCAACCGTGAAATCAAAAGCCTCCCGCAAAGCGGTTTCAAGTCCGTAGCCGTCGGTTGATTCTCCATGCATTCCGCCGGATCTGATCATAACGGTGTTTACGCTTCCGGTCAGGGCCGCTTCGTCGGAAATACTGTCAAGATACGGTATTATCGTCTGCTTGTGCGGTACCGTAATATTAAAACCGGCTAAATTCTTACGCGCAAACTCGACAAACTCCCCGAAATCATCACTGCCTACCCGCAGTTTACCGTAAGGCCGGCCCAGTCCCAAGGCCTCGAAACCGGCATTCTGCATTTCCGGAGACAGCGAATGCGCCACCGGATCGCCGATAACTACATATTTTATTCCTTTTTCCAATTTAAACATAATCAGCCTTTATGCTTTTTTCATCAATTATTTCTGATTCTTCATTGATCAAAGTATATATATACTTGCGGATTCTTTCAAGCCGCTCAAACGTTTCGTCCGCCTCTTCTTCGGAAACGGAATCCGCACTGTACTCAAGTTTATAGAACATAAAGAAAATGACGATAACGCTTTTATGCAAACCTGTATCCACCGCCGCCAGCAGCCTGCCGTATTCCAGCAGCTCGGTATTCCGGGGACGGGGAAATCCTCCGAGATTGAGCAGGGTACGGGTCATAAGATAACACATTTTCACGCAATTGTCAGGATTATCCGGATAACTTTCTTTGGCTTTCGCATAAAACTTACGGCATTTCCGCAAAAGATACTGACGGTTCAGGTACCTTTTCAGAATCATGATCTCCAAAATAACCGCTACGATTATACCGGAAATAGTAATAAGCACAAACCAGCGCTTTTGGAGCAGCTCCAGGAGTTCATCGAAAGCATCCCGCAGCCAGGCGGAAGCATGTGCCATCCTCTCTTTCAGCCTTGCGAACACGCCTTTGAGGTTGTGGATTCCCTGCTCCCTGAAATCCTTAAACCGGTTCAGATAATCCTTGAGTTTTTCACTGGCCATATACTGGGCCTGGGCCGTGGCGATAAACAGTTCCTCATAAGTATTGAATTTCCCGGATCTCCGGTCAGCTTCAAGTTTCTCGTAGTATTTGTTACGGATATAACTGATCGTTTCGGAAGTTATTTCAGGCGGCGTGACGCGCCAGCTGTCCCCGAAAGGATCCCGCATACTGCCGATGCCGAAAGGCGTTGTCCTGGATTCAACCGCCCCCGGCGGAGTGGCGTCCAGCGTCAGCCAGCCCATGCCGGGAATAAAAATCTGGGTCCAGGCATGGGCATGATAGGCATGCACTTCGAAATATTTATTCAAGGCGTTATAGTTGCCGGGAGAAAAGCCGGTCACCACCCTTGCCGGCAGTCCCGCCAGACGGGCCATCACCGTCAGAGCTGAAGCAAAATATTCACAGTGTCCCTCATGCAGCTGGAATAAAAAATAGTCTACCGTCTCTTTACCTCTCGGTACCGGCCGCGAATACTGCAGGTACTTAAAATTATTCCGGAGATAGTCCCTTAAAACCAATGCTTTTTTGTATGGGTCACGGATATTCCGGACAAGCATTTTCACCAGCCGTTTGGTACGCCAGCTGATCTTGCTTCTGGGCAGTTTCGTATAATGCAACGGGTTCAGGGAATCAACCCAGAAACCGTTCCAGTCGCATTCCACGCGTTTCTTTTCATCCATGGAGGGAATGTAAAGCACCGTACTGACATTGTAAAGACACGGCAGCGGCGGATATTCTTTTTCGGTCAGAACCACATTGAAAGGGGAACTCTGGTAACTGTAATAACTGGCATTGCCTCTAAAAACGCTGATCGCGGTAGGCCGATAGGCAAAATAAAGTTTCGGCCCCAGCCATTTCTCGATTATGAAGTTTGTTTCAATTTCATAATGAGTAACGTTCTGGTTAAGTTCCGATATTTTCTTGATCTTGTTCGCCTTTACCTTCGATGAAAATGTCCACTTCGAACCGTTATAGTTATCATAAATCTGCGCGACCCAATATAATTTCACCGGGGATTTTACCCTGAAAATAAGCTCTTCTCCGGGAGTTCCGCTCCCGCCGTCGCCCGGCACGCTCATGCGACGGTCATTTTTCATTTTGATCGGGGTTCCGGATTTGCCGACATTGGTCGGGGAACCGTTTTTGACCGTCATATCACCCCGGGGGCTTTTTTTCACCTCGCCCTGCGCGAACCAATTCCTGAATGCCGGCGGAAGAACTGAAGTATTTTCCGTCCTGAAAGAGGAAACGAACAGGCCTTCCCCTTCTCTTTCCTGATCCGGGATTATTGAAAAAATATAATAGGAAATAGTCAGGGTCAAAATTATATGGATCCCGTACTGAGGCCAGCTCCGGGAAAATATTTTCGCGGGATTTTCCAGGTCAAGCTGACTGGCAATTAATTTCAAACGGGTGGAATAGAACAGCAGGGCGCAGAGGATCGCGGCTCCGCAAAAAGCGACCACAAAGATTTTTCTGGGAAGCAGCGCCCCGTAAAGAAACAGAAAAACACTGACGAAAAACAGATAATCATAGTCGTTCCGGCGCTGCGCCATAATAAAACAGAATGCGGCAATGCAAAGCCCCTCGACCAGGATCTTATCGACCGGGACTTTCTCCTTGATCCTGAGCAGACACCAGAGCGCGGCAAAAACGATGAATATCAGTTGTCCGACGAAACGTTTGTTGGAACTGAAATATTTGTAAGGAATGTAAGCCAGCGCGCCGACCGGAAAAAGCAGCGCCAGCAGAGATAAGGTCAGGATCGGGTCCGCATGCTGCCAGAGCGAACAGGTCAGCGCCAGGCCGAAATAAATCACATACGCCCAGTGGAACGGCAGCCGCTGCGGTTCTTTCCACTGGCGGGAAGTGTCAATAATTTTTTTCAGTTTATTTCTTTTACTCATTATGCAGCATCGCGGAAATATTCGTTTTGAAAGTGGCGGCAAACGGAGAAAAGCCGGGAGTTTTATTTATCTTCAGTTTTCCGGGAATTATTACCCGCGGTTCATTCGGGTCGATTGCCGGGAAATACTGTTTCGGCGCATAAATCCACCTGACCTCGATATCATGTTCCGGGAGCAGTTCGAGACTGCGGCGCGCTTCTTTGGGTTCGCTCATGGTCAAACAGTAGAAAATGGAATTTTTCGGGAACGAATCCATGGCTTCGTCCAGGAGGTCGTCCAGCTTCACGGCGCCGGGCTCGAGACTGGTAAGACAGCCGATTATCTGTTTTTTGAGGGTTACCGCATCCCCGAACAGATGGATCATGGGGGCATTCCCGGAGACCGTATAAAAATAGATGTTGCAGTACATTTCGGCAAGGTATTCAACTATCGAAGCGGCCGTCTTTATCAGGAATTCAAGATTATTGTCATTAGGGTCGTTACCTATGCTTTTATGACATGAATCCAGAAGAATGATCACCCGGTCAAGGGTATTGGCCTCGAATTCCTTGACCATCAGTTTGCCTTTCGCCGCCGTCGCTTTCCAATGGATAAAACGCATTTCATCCGTAGAACGGTACTCCCTTATTCCGAAAAACGACAGGCCCTGTCCCGCAATTCCGAGCAGGCGCCCGGTCGGAGCCGGCATGATCCGGCGCTTGAACCGGATCGGCAGATTCGAGATGTTTACTATTTTCGGATAGACCATCACCTCGCCGGGAATATTGAAAACCCGGCGGCGCTTGAACAAGCCGGCGGGATCGCCGCTCAAAAGGGTTATCCGGGAAAGTTTGAAGAAACCGCGTTTCAGAGCCGGAATCTGACGGTCGATCTGGATTCGTTCATACGGTCGCAGGGGCGGAACCGCGTAATTAAAGACCTGATTTTCAGTAAAACCGCATTTCTCCCTGACGACAATCGACTGCCGGTAATAAAACGATCTGTTTATAATAAGCAGCGGCAGGATGACTTTGGAATCGGCGATCCCGTCCGCATTGGAACGCCGCTCCACGTGCACCCGGAACAACGAAAACAGCGCCATAAGATAGCTGGCGCAAACAAAACCGGTCAGGAGCGCCGCCGTTAAAGCCGTACCGAGACTGACGTTTACCAGCGCAATGCCGAGACTGCCCAAAGCCGCGAAAGTGAACATTACCCCGCGTAACGTGGGTAATACCATAATCATAGATCAACTTCCTCATTTTCCATGGGAATTTCCTCAAGTATCGAATCCAGAACATTTTCGACACTGTTCCATTCCCCCTGAACGCGAAGTTTCAGTTTCATGCGGTGCGCCAGAACCGGTTTGACCATTTCCCGGATATCCCGCGGCATGACATAATCCCTGGCGTAATAAGCGGCCAGCGCCTGGCTGACCCGCATGAGACCGAGCGAGGCGCGCGGGCTGCAGCCGCCGGCGAGAGCCGGGTGTTCGCGGGTGGCGTTCGAAATTTTTATTATGTACTCCTTGAGTTTATCCGAAACCAGAACTTTTCTGACCAGCGCGTTGCAATGCACGATATCCGTAGCTTTCACCACATAGGAAATCGTATTGAGGGGATGTATCGAAGCCTGCGAAACCAGGATTTCCTTTTCCGCGGCAGCGTCGGGATACCCCACCGAAAGGCGCATCAGAAAACGGTCGAGCTGAGGCTCCGGCAGCGGATAGGTGCCGTGGTAATCCTCCGGGTTCTGGGTAGCGATGACGAAAAAAGGCTTGGGAAGGACATGGGCGTTGCCGTCGATGGTGGTCACGGATTCGGACATGCACTCAAGCAGGCTCGACTGGGTGCGCGGGGTAGTGCGGTTTATCTCGTCGGCAAGGATCACGTTACCGAAAATCGGCCCCGGCATGAATTTAAACTGTTTCGTACCCTCATTGTAAATGTTCATCCCGGTAACGTCCGACGGCAGCATATCCGGAGTGAACTGGATCCTCCGGTAAACCCCCTGAACGGACTTCGCCAGGGTCTGGGCGAGAATACTTTTGCCGACCCCGGGCATATCCTCGAGCAGGAGATGGCCGTCGGCAAAAAGGCAGACGATGGCATTGCGGATGACGTCGGGTTTACCTTTGAAAACGATACTGATATTCTCCTCCAGCCGCTGGACGACGTATTTTATGAAATCGAAGGAGAAATTCATGCTCTCAACGGTTTTAGTCTGGGTATCCTGGAAATTATATTCAAGTACCGAATTGTCCGGGTCGTTGAATACCAGCATGGTCGAACCGATCTGGATTATATCCTGATGCTTGATCTGCTGTCTCCCGGAAGTCGGAACCGAATTCAAGAATATGCCGTTGACGCTTTTCAGGTCTTCAATAAAAAATTTATTGTCCTGGCGCGTAACCCTGGCGTGCTGCCGCGAAGCTTCACTTTTCGCTATTACGATATCGCACTTCAGGTCGCGCCCGATGATGATGGAATCTTTATCCATTACATACTCATGAGTGCTTCCGTAGCCTTCCTGGATGGTAAAAGTCGGTAAATTGCGGTTTTTTTTGTTCATGGCGTTCTCTCTTTATTTATGAGTTAAACAGGCGCACCCGTATTCTCCGTGAATATTTTTCCGTTAAGGTATTTAAAATCTCCTGAACATTCCTCCCTGAGGATTGCACCTGGGGCAATTCAATTTCTTCCCTGCAAGCTTCGCGATAAGCGCGACCGGGTAAAGATACATTCTGAAGTCAGCCCGCGCAAGCGGTAAAACCATCCCCAGACCGAGCATGAGGTAAAAATATCTGGAATAGGTGATCGCGCCAATCAGGGAAACAAGGATTATTAACAGGGGAACCTTCGCGGCCAGCAGATAAATGACGAGTATCCCGCGGCAGGTCAGGCTGCCGGTTCCATGACACAAGCTGCATTCTTTTCCGTTTTCTTCCATAAACCGCTCCTCTTGCGAAATAACCAGATATTAAAAAAAATCCCCGCTTGCGCCCCTGGGGACAGGGGCGGCTACATCCAGGTTCAACGTGCCACGGCTGTCACCAGCCGTGCGCTCCTGCGATATTATTCTATCACCGGCCACATTCTTCCCGCTGAATTCGTCCTCAGTTTTACGCGCATATCATAAGCTTTAAAAAGATTTTCCTCGCTCAAAATGTCATTTCGCGCGCCTTTGGCGATAATTTTTCCCTCTTTCAGGATCATTCCGCGCCGGAATACCGGCAATATGTCGTCAATTCTCTGGGTTATGAAAATAATCGTCGGCGCTTTTTCCCGCCGGGCAAAAGCGTCTATGGTTTCCAGGAGATGTTCGCGGCTTTTCAGGTCAAGATGGACACAGGCCTCATCCAGGATCATCAATTCGGGCTCATGCATCAGAGCCCGGCTGATCAGAATTTTTACCTGTTCCCCGGACGACATGGCGTCCATTTTATGCGCAGCCAGATGGCCGCAGCCGAGCGAATTCATTATTTCCAGCGCTTTCGTTTTCTCATCTCCCGTATAATCGCGAAACAGCCCCAGCGTTCCGTCAAGCCCGGAAACCACCATCTGCAAAGCGTCCCATTCGCCGGACGTCCAGCGCTGCATAAAAGGGCTGACCCAGGCGATATTTTTACGCAGTTCGGATAGATTGACGGCCCCGTAACGGGCGCCGAGCACCCTGACCTCGGCTCCGAAAACCGGCCAGGCATAACCCATCAGAACTTTCACCAGCGTGGTTTTGCCGGCGCCGTTGGCTCCCAGGATAAACCAGTGTTCACCCGGTTTGACCTGCCAGTTCAAATCCTGCAGGACAAGTTTCCTGCTCAAAAAAACCCTGGCGTTCTTTATTTCAATAATGTTTTCCACTTTAAACCCATTCGTATACTGTTTCAGGTTGAATTATTAATTTTTTATTTGTTCGGAAAACGGTGTAACCGCCCCTGTCTCCAGGGGCGCAGTTGTGTGACGCACGGCTAGGGACAGCCGTGGCTACACTTTGAAAATCCGGTCAAAAATTTTTAACATATGACGTAATAAAGTATAATTCGTAATTATCTAGTTTTGTATTCTATCCAGGCGTCGCGCAGTTCTTTGCCTTTGGCAAATTCCGCCTCCAGGGAGTCATACTCTTTATTTTCGATAAGCCTGCCGAGTTTTTCATAGCGTTTTTCAAATTCCCTGACCACTTCCAGGATGGCGGGCTGGTTGTTCTCGATAATTTCACGCCACATTGACGGTGATGAAGAAGTTATCCGGGAAGTATCCCGGAATCCCGTGGCGCAGCCGGAGTAACGCAAAGCCCGGGTTTCCGGATCACAGTCGAGTACCGCTTCGGTGAGAGCAAGCGCGACAATATGCGATATGTGACTGGTATGCGCCACCAGAATATCATGTTCCCGCACGGGTATTTCGACCACCTTGGTACCGACCGTTTCCCAGAATTTCCTGACGCTTCCCAGCGCTTCAGCGGAAGTATTTCGCGTTGCGGTGATGAAAACTTCGGCATTGGCATAAAGTTTTTCAAAAGCGGCCTCAGGCCCGCTTTTTTCAGTTCCCGCCATCGGGTGTCCGCCGACGAAAGCAACTCCGCGCGGAATAAGAAATTTTTCCCCGCAATTGACGACAACTTCCTTCACGCTCCCGATATCACTGACTACCGTTCCCGGCCTCCAGCATTCGGCAAAGGTCTCAATATATTCCATGATCTGCGGAATCGGCAGACATAAAACCGTCAGATCGGCTTTGGCCAGCAAATCCTTTATATCATCACAACTTTCGTCGATAACGTCATTTTCCAAAGCCCATTTGCGGACTTCGCCGCGCCTGGCCCAGCCGAGGCGGTGATATGAGCTTTTGCGCAGGGCCATTCCCAGCGACCCGCCCAGCAGTCCTAAACCTATTATCGCAACGTTTTTTATCCTGACAGTCATAGCGCTCCTGGGTTGTTACAGTAATCAGACGTGGATAATATACGGTTTCTTTGAGAAAAAAAAAGCGCCGCCGCCGGATTTTATCCGAAAATTCATCCAGAAGCCAGCTCGCAGAAACAGAGGAAACAAATTCCGCCGGGATTTTCAATTCCCGCTATAAAATCGCTGAAAACAGTTTATATTTACGTATGGACAAATTAGAAAATAATTTTAAGCGCCTTCTGCTGGAAATAAGTTTCGACGGCCGGAGTTACGGCGGCTGGCAGATACAGCCGGACAACCCGACCGTCCAGAAACTTGTTCAGGACACCCTGGCAAAATTATATTCCGGACAGGATATAAAACTGACCGGCAGCAGCCGTACCGACGCCGGAGTGCACGCGGCCGGTTTCGCCGCCAGCTTCGCCGTTCCCGCCCGCCCGTATATTCTGCCGGACAAGCTGAAAAAAGCGCTTAACGGCCTTCTGCCGGACTCGATCGCAGTCCGCACCGTCAAAGAAGTCCCGGCGGATTTCCACGCCCGCTTCGACACCGCCGGCAAAGCTTATACCTATGTCATAAACCTGGGAGATAAAAATCCTTTTTCGACTCACTATTCATGGCGCCCCCACCGTAAACTCGATATTGAAAGAATGCGGGAGGCGGCGCCGCACCTGATCGGAACCCATGATTTTTCATCTTTCGTCGTCAACCGCGATGAGATTGACGAGGCGGTAAGGACGATTTACAATATCGATTTCCAGGTTTTCGGCCAGTATCTGTGCATTACCTTTACCGGCGACGGTTTCCTGTACAAGATGATCCGCTGCCTGGCCGGCGCGCTGGAAGCGGTGGGAGCGGGAAAAATTTCAGGCGCGGAGCTGAAAACCATCCTCGAACACAAGGACCGCCGCAAAGCTCCCGATACCGCGCCGCCGTACGGCTTGTTCCTGGTAAAAGTATTTTATGACGAACAGGAAATGGCGGATTTCAAACTGGAAAACATACGTTCCTATAGGAATGTCCCATGCTGAATTACCTATTGCGACGTTTTCTGTATTCGATCCTGATAATCGCCGGGGTGGTCCTGCTTACCTTCGTGCTTTTCCGGCTTGCCGCGGGGGATCCCGCCGCAGCGGTACTGGGAAAAAATCCTTCCCCGCAGGAAGTGGAGGATCTGCGTTCAGACCTCGGCGCGGATCTGCCGCTGTTTTACGGCAGCTGGCGCAAAACCGAAGCGTTCAGTTCCGCCGACTTTTCTGTTCAGTCCCAACCGCCGGGCATAAAGTTCTCTCCCGAACCCCGCTTCAAGAACGGAGCGTTGTCCCTGAATGGCGGTAAAATCGAATTCAGGCGTAACTTCGACATCGGCAATTTTCCCCGGCAAGGCCGGATAAAATTCAAAGGACAAGGCCGAATTGGCGGGCGTGACTACGAAAGCTCAGACTGGAAAAACCTCAGCGTCGATATTCCGGCGGACGCAAAATCCCTGCTGATAAGCGATTCCGGCAGCCTGCAACTGGCCGCCGCCGGATTTTTCCGCAAGCAGGAATCCCCTTTTAATTCCCAGCTTTTCCGTTCCGTCAGGGAAATAATATCTTTCAAATCCGCTTTCCCGTTCGTGAGTTTCCTGAATTTCGGGCGGACGATAATCACCCGTGAACCGATCCGACGTATTTTATGGCGCGGTGTGGGGCCTTCCCTGTGCCTCATGCTACCTATCTTCCTCGGTGAAATACTTCTGGGCATAGCCCTCGCCCTGACCGCAACCGCGTTCAAGGGGCGCTGGCCTGACCGCTTTCTGATGCTGCTGGCGATTGCCGGAATGAGTATCAGCTACCTGGTGTTCATCATCGCCGGCCAATGGTTCCTGGCATATACGCTGAACTGGTTCCCGGTCTGGGGCTGGGGAAGCCCGCTCAATCTGGCCCTGCCGGTGATAATCGGCATCGCCAGCGGTCTGGGAGGAAGCGTGCGTTTTTACCGGACGGTATTCGTCAACGAATTGAACCGCGAATACCTGCGGACGGCGGCCGCGAAAGGCTGTTCAGACTTCACGATCTACACCCGGCACCTGCTGCGCAATGCCGCCATTCCGATAATAACCCACGCCACCGCCGCTCTGCCGTTCCTGTTTACCGGCAGTCTGCTGCTGGAAACCTTTTTCGGGATTCCCGGACTCGGTTATCTGGGGGTCGAAGCTTTGAACAATTCGGACCTGCAGCTTTTGAAAGCCCTGGTAATCATCAGTGCGATACTTTTTGTCACCATGAATACGCTTGCCGATATCGCCTATGCCTGGGCTGACCCGAGAATTCGCCTAAAATAGCCGTTACTGAAAAAGTCTATTTTGCTTCATAACCCGGCGCGTACAGTTTGACCTATACTGCAAGTTGGAGACGGGGGGCGTTTGTCATTGCTATTATCGATTTGTACAGCCGCAAAGTGGGGGATATATTAAGAGACTTAATCACAATACTGCTCATTTAAAGCTTGAATATTGAAATAATACTGCTACATTATTCGCAACCCTAACTTAAGGAGGTTGCGAATGGCGCGAACCAAGGCTAATATCGGAGAGCTTCGAAACAGTGATTTTT
>JAQUOK010000052.1 GCA_028717165.1 Victivallaceae bacterium
AGTGAGTTCAACCCCGCTTGACTGCAGCACTTCGTTATCCGCGTAAGGATCGAACGCCAGAAACTTCATATCGAAACCTTTAAGCATTTTTACAAGATGCCGGGCAATAAGCCCGAAACCGATCACCCCCAGGGTTTGTCCCGATACATGCCATTTCGCCCAGGTTTCTTCTGACCGCCATTGTCCGCTTTTTACCGCGCGGTCATGCTGCGGTATCTGTCTGACCAGAGCAAGCAGCAATGCAACCGTATGTTCAGCAACAGTTTCGGCAATCGCCTCCGGCGTGTTAAGGACTTTTATGCCCAACTTCTTCGCGGCCGCAACCGGAATATCGTCGAGACCGCTGCCGCTGCGCATTATCGCTCTTCAGTTCTTCAGTTCAGGCAGGATGCCGGCGGTAATGACTTCATTGCGTCCCCGGGTCCAAATGACTTCCGCCATTGCGGCGCATTTCAGCAGTTCGTCAATATTTCCGCATTTTACGGCAGTCAACTCTATCCCGGCTGCCGCCAGTTCGTCCCGCACCCAGCCCGGCAGATCTTCCGCATCATCAGAAACCATTGCAACTTTAAGAGAAGACATCGGTTCTACCTCATTAATAAGCGGCTGATCCGCCGCCTGAGTCCCGGCATGATTTTAAAATTGCTCTGGAGCTGTTAGCAATATGCCCGCAATCGCTGCCCGATGCCGTCCAATGCATCCCCCGCCGCCGACACTGCTCAGGAGAGATGCCCGCGGTCCCCAGCATTAAACCGGCGGCGAGCGTTTTCCGGCAAACCTCATCAATCACCCGGCCGACTTCAGGATCATCCAACTGGTTCAGTTTACCCATCGAACCGGAAAGATCGCAAGGCCCGACGCAAATGCAGTCTATCCCCGGCACCTTCAAAATAGCGTCCAGATTCGCGACTGCTTTAACATGTTCAACCTGGATGATAACCATCGGTTCTTTCTCCGATGCCTTAAGGTATGCGTCGAACGGCATCTCGCCGTAACGGGATGCGCGCCGGACGCCGCATCCCCGAATACCAGCGGGAGGATATCTGCATGCCGCAACTGCGGCTTCCGCTTCATCCGGGGTGTTGACCATGGGAATAATAACGCCTGCCGGGGCCAGGTCCAACACGGGTTTTATGACCCAGTGCTGATTCCATGGAACCCGGACAAACGGTACGCATGCCGTTCCGCGTACCGCCATAATATGTCCCAGCACGGTTTCAATATTGAGCGCCGCATGTTCCATATCGATCCAAGTGAAATCATACCCGACGTCCCCGGCCAGCTCGCTTACCGTCGGGTCTGACAGGGTAATTATCATGCCCAGGCAGAGTCGTTCAGCGGCTCTGCTTTTAAAATCCTTAAGATTACTAATGTTCATTCGACTTATCCTTGTTAATATTTGGGCTCCGGCAAAATTTTTAACTTTAATTTTCGTATTTGACCTTACATGAAATTCCAGGGCATCAGGCCCCTTGAACTGCGGTCAGGGAAGAACGGCAGCGTTCCATAATCTCCATCACCTCCATAGTGTCCTCGAACGGCACCAGCGGATGACCGTTCAGGGCAAAATAACGGCAGCAATGTTCGTAAAAATTATTGCAAGGCGCATTTTTAAAAGAAATGTCTTCGTTGAGCCAGGGGATTGATTCTTCAGGATATGACCGTCCTTCAGCCGCCAGGCCGGACTGCATTTTGCACGCTTCCAACTGTGACGGTCTGAAATAGCGGAGCCGCCAGCCGTCAGGAGTGTACAGGGCGGAACCGCAGGTACCGCATATTTCCCATGTCTGACCGGGAAAAGCATTGGCCATGTTTATTTCCAGATCCAATATGACGTCATGATCATTCACGGCCTGGAGTTTGACGAAATCTTCGGCATCACCGTCGCTCACAAGCCGGCGCAGAAGAGCATTGAGGGATTTGAATTTGCCTCCAAACAGAAAAATGAACTGGTCAATGAAATGCGAGCCGTAGTTATTCAGCATTCCGCCTCCGTATCCGGCAAAAGCCTGCCAGTCGCTGCGGCGGTTAAAACCGGAATACGTTTTCCGGCTCATAAAAATCCGGCCGAGGATTCCAGATTCCAGAACAGCTTTGATCGTCACCGCTTCCGGACTAAGCCGGTGAGGTTGAAAAACCATGATCTTGCGTTGCGCGACGTACCTGGCGCGATCGATTTCCCGGGCTTCCTGCAAGTTGCAGGCAAGCGGTTTTTCACAGATAACATCCACTCCATGCGCAAATGCCTGTAATATTTGTTCCGTATGGAAACAGGTGGGAGAAGCGATAACCAGTAAATCCAAGTCCTCATGTTCAAGCATTGCGGAAAACTGCTGATAACCGGATTTTACGGCGAATTTTTCCCCGGCTTCGGCAAGGCGTTCCGGCAGCGGATCCGCAACCGCGACAAGCTGAAAACGGGGATCATTAACGATCCGGGGAAGATGATACTGCCAGGCGATCCGGCCAAGGCCGGCGACTGCTGTCCTTAATATTGGCGTTTTTTTCATATTCAATCCGCATATTTTTTTTCATTGTTGAAAATTTAATTTCAATGTGGTTGTCACGGCTGTGCAAATTCCCTGTCCGGTAGATACCGTTTCCGTTAGGAACAGAAAACTTCTCAATATCAACTTTTGCCGGCCCCCCCGTACTCCTGGCCAGATAAACGAAATCGCCCCAGGATACCTTGAAGCCGTCATGCAGCATTTCTATTTCAGAACGGTCTCTGCCGTCGGTTTCCAGCAATGGCACCCTGAAACTGACCGGTTTGCCTTCTTCCTGAATTACCGAAACGGTTACGCCGTCCGCGGAAATACGATAGGTTTCGGATACCGCGCCGGAATCGCACCTGTAGCTGAGCTTAAACTCCACGCAATCCCGGCTTTCTTTTAAAATATCACATTTTGAACTGAGTTTGCGGTTTTTATTCAGACCCGCCAGCCATAAACCGTCCCAGCCGGGTCCTAAAGCAATGTTTACCGGGGCCGGAGGAACGGAAGTCAGATATTTGGGGGTGGCTGTTATCGGAGTCGACAATGCCAGTGCCGGGGGGCAGCCGATAAAGTGCATCCGTCCCAGCCCGGTCGCATCATAATCGAAATCGGCATTGCGGTCAATCTCAACCTGGACACCGCTACATCCGGCAAATATCTTGTGAAAACTGTCGCCGCTTATGAATACATAAGCTCCGCTCTCGGCCGGACAAACCGGCCCCTGCCTGATACTGTTGTCCGCCAGAAGTTTTGCAAATCCGAACTGACCGGCAATCAGCAACGTATATACTCCATAAAATCCATAGCCCCCGGGCCGGCCATGCTGAAGCTCCGGCGGAAAGAAATTTTTGGATGAATATATTGAATCGCCGGACAGGTATTTTTCAAGCGAATCAACGGCCAGAGCGGCGGCCCGTTTGAAGGCTCCGCTCAACAACTGATCATTATTTTTTTCCCAGCGCGAAGCTTCAAATTCGCATATAAGCGCAAAAGCAGCTTCTCCGAAATTCTGCTGATTGCTTCTTCCGCCGTACGGGCACTCACCCGCAGGAGACTGATAAAGCAGTTGCGCCAGAGCCCCCAATCTGAGCTTCTCATCTATATCTTCAAAATAATTGCCGTGATACCCGGCCCAGAGCGCCAGGGAAAAATTCATTCTGGAAACCATATCATATATGAGGGGAGAAGCTGGGTCTTTATACATCCCGTTTTCGTCGAAGCCGGCAAGCTGCTGTTTGACATATCTTTCGATAAAGGCAGAATCGGAAGTCAGTCCCAGTTTTTGTTTTATTACTTCCCCGGCAATCGCGAAAGTACAGAAATTCTGAAGTTGATCGGCTGGGACATTCGTGAAAGTCCGCGCATAAGCCAGTTCCGGGTCATAAGCGGAAAGATAACGTTTCCACTTTGCAGCATGTTTCTTTGCCACTTTGTCCTGCAGGGCCCAAAATGCCATACAGGCCTCTTTCACGATAAATTCTCCCCAGTTGGTTTTCTGATAAAACAAATCATCCAGCACGCAATCCAGAGAACGTACGCATGGTTCCAGCAGATCCGCGCACCTGTTCTGGAGGATTTGCAACCCAAGCGCCCCGGTAAATCTTGCAGTGGCGGCGTTAGTTTCCTTGCGTGCGTATGGATCTATTATTCTTCCCTGCGCGTCCTGCCATTTTATCGCCCGGCGGACAATATTCTCCGCCAGATCCAGATAACGGGCAGAGGCGGGGACAACCGCCGCAGGAGCGGCCGGTACAGTCTTCAGCGCCTGCCGGACTTTCTTTTCAATTTCTGTCATGATTTTTCCGTTTACCGGTTCAGAATACGTTTCCGGCAGTAAAAATATCCGCTTTTTTTTCGCCATTATCGACCGGTACAGTCAGACTGTCCTCATGCCAGTTTACCGCGCCATCCATACCGATCTCAATTAGAGTACAGGCAAACGGTTTTTCGCAAAGAGCCCGTCCGGCGATATAGTTCAAACCTTGACAATCGATCAGCCGGAAGCCGTTATGATAATGTCCGGATAATGCCAGAATATAACCGGTTTCGCGCATGATTTCAATAATGTCGGCGGCATTTTTATAATTATAGGGACAGATCCCGTTTTCCGGCGGAAACAGCGGAACATGCTGCAGACAAACCAGCGAACCGGCAAATTCAGCTCCGAGCTTACGCATGCGGCTAAGTTCGCAATCGCTGCGGGAAGCATTGCAGCCGGGTTCATCCGCATCGAAGAACGGTACGAAACGGATACCCTTGACATCAACAAAATCCGGCGGCTTCCCGATAATGCTTTCAAAAATTCTTTTTCCCGGATCATGATTGCCGCGTATAACGATAGTCGGGGCTTCAACCAGGCCGATAATCTGTTTCAGTTCCGCCAGCAATTCCAAACCGTTTACATCTTCCGGCCGGTCAACCAGATCGCCCCCGATGAAGACCAGATCAGGCTTAAGCGCATAATTTACGCGGAGTACCATGCGGCGCAGCAGTTCACCCGCGAATTCTCCCTTGCGGGACGGAATTGCGGAATTGGGAAATTTCGAAAAATGCAAATCGGTTACAACAGCAACTTTAACTTTCATGGTTTTTCACACTAATTGTAAAATTTTGAATTCCAAGCTAATTTCAAAACTATTTCCGGAATCGTTCGCCTGTCCGGGACTTCCAATATTTCTTCCATTCATCAATCTTTTCCATGCCTCCCTTGTCCCCGCAAAGGCGGAACCGGATAATTCCGGGGCTTTTTTTCGAGTCCACAGTAAATATTTCGTAATTGAACAAAGACTGGTCCTTCAGTACCAGGCTCTTCAAAGTCGGAATGTCAAAGAAAGTCGTTAACAGGTGTCGGGTCTCAGCGTCCGCAACCGTTACCCAGTTTTCCTGTAATTCACCAGCCCTTACTTCAAGAGTTCCAGTATGACGGTTACGTTTTTTCAATCCGCTTTTCAGGTGAATCCACATTTGGTTATTCTGGTAAAAGCCGGTTTTTCCTATTTTTGACATCAGGAAAAATTTACAGTCTTCAGCCGGTAAAGCTTCACAGCCGGATGCATCGTACACAATATCGAGCCATTTTTTTCCGGGCCGCAATTCTGCCGTCATAGTTACCGGCTTACCGGCAGGGGAAGCGGATGCGAACTCGACTCCAACCCTGTCCGCCTGATTTATCAACCTTGCACACGACCATTTCCTGCCGGGCCAGGAATACCAGGCCAAACCATAAGGATAATTATTCGGACTGAGCAATTCCTGGCCGGTTTCCCTGAGTTTAAAATTGTGCAATATCGCGTTGCGGTTGGCGTAAAAGCGGGCAATAAGAAATTGATTTTCAAGACAGATAAAATTTTCAAGTCTTACTTCCTTGGTTTTATTGGAAGGATTGGCATAACGCTTTTCCGTATAGACAACCGCGCCTTTTACAAAGCGGATCGGAAAATCCTGTTTCACAGAAATTCGCTTTTTATTTGTTAAAATTTCAGCTTGCAAGCGGATTGCACCGACTTCCATTGCATTTTTTTCCGGCGGGGCAACTGCAGGAAAACTGAATTTATGAAACTTTTGGCCTGCAATTTTCCATTCCCGGCGGGAATGTTCAGCCGAAAATTTTGAAAATCCGGTTAATTCCGCAGTTATTTTACCGTCAAGGCCCGCAAACGGCAGCTTGATTTCCAGTTCCGCACATGGACCGGAACTGTCGTTACCCCAAAACGACGTGATATTTTTACTGCTCAGATCCGTGTCTATTTTGCAAATCCGCAATTCAACTTTTGGAGAAACTGTTTTGCCGCCGTCAGGGAGTTCCTGAACGGCGCGAAAACAGTAATAACCGGGTTTTGCGTCTGCCGGCACGGTTAAAGTGAAATCATGTTCCGAAGCCGTTGCGCCTTTTATTTCAGTCTGCCACGGTACCGTTGCTACTCCGAGTTTATCCTGATCTTCAAGACTTATATTCACGGGAACCGGTTTTGCGGAACCATTTATGATTTTTACTTTCGCCTGAATTTCCTCTCCCGGCAATAAATTAATTTTGCTCAATGCCACGCCTAAAAGCGGAGGATGGTCTGAAGCCAGGACAACAGCCTGCCAGCTCTCAAGCTTCGGCAAAGTAAATTCCGCAAATCGCATATTTTTCTTATTACCGATCCTTACCGGCAACTCTTCCGGAAACGCCTTTATCCCGCCGTTTTCCGGAGTCACATCAGGCATTAAGTAAGCCCGAATCTTCCCTTTCAAATTTGCAGGCAGTTCAACGCTTACTTTTGCTTTACGCAATACGAAATGATAATCCTTCGGCCATTTTCCTTCGCCCGCACCTTCGATATCCCAGTCCCATACTTTTTGTTTTGCCCCGGATTTCACCATGCGGTTGGCAATGGCGACAAGAATTTTCGCTCCGGAAGTGAACGCTCTGGCGTAAACTTGCGCCGGCTGTTCACAGCCGATAATATGTACTGAAGGAACAATATTATGCCCGGCAAGAAAATCCCGGATCGCAGATGCAAGTTTCAGTTGAGCTTGACGAGCCTGCGGGGGACGGCTGGTTTGCTTTTCTTTATCTCTGTCCGGACCGAATGCCTGTTCCATGAGTTCATTTTCATCCTTATCTGCCGTATTAACGGCACAATCGAATGTTTCACTCCAGCTTTCCCGATATGCAAGACCCGCGTCCCAGCCCAGCAGCAATGTTTTCCCTGCGTCCGTTATTACGGCCGCGGGTTCCTGCTCCTTATTTTTCCCGGCCTCGATCCGTCCCAGGATGCGGTCGCCTGCTCGGGGTTTTATTGCACCGGCCACACCATCTTTCCCTAAAAATAAATTTTGTCCTTCAAATAAAACAGATTGACAATGGCACGCATCTCCAAACTGCTTCATGAATTCCAACTTTGCCGGTATCAGTATGTTTTGCTCATTCCGTTCAAAACAGCCAGGCATGGCGATTAATACGCCTCCGTTTTTCTGGAATTCGCCGACTTCCCTGATCATATCTTCGGAACATAAACTTGCCGCTGAACTGACGATCAAAGCCCTGAAGCGCGATAACGGTTCGGCATTATGTTCTGAGACAATCTGGAAATCTATATTCAAGTCTGTAAGCAATTCCAGTATACCGGCAACACTCCGGGCGGCGGCATGGCTCGGGTCAATTACAAAAGTGGCGTCCGTAACCAGAAATCCGATTTGCGGAGGATAACGTTTTGACAGAAGATAAGTGTCGCCGAGAACATTCTGCAGTTCAATGATACTTTTTGCCGTTGTATAACCCGGTTCGCGCCGCCGATACGCATTGTCGCTGTCCGCGGCTCCGCGGTAATGACCGAAAGTAGCGCTTCCCCCCGGACAGACATATGAAAGGCCGGTACGGCCGGAATCAAACAAATGCATGAAATGAATAAACGGCGCCCAGAATCCGGGGGGCATGCAAAGGGCATGCCCGGGTTTTCCAGACCATTCCGCGATGTCACGAATAAGCAAAAAATCATATCCCAGCGAATATAAAATCCCATGTCTGATTAAAACATCCGCACATTGCGGAACATTCCACCAGTTGGTGGGATTTGAAGGAGCCCCCCAGAAATCCATTGAACTTATAATTAATTGATGTGGAGCTTTAGCCCGGATAACGCCGGTTATGAATTTCAGAAAGTCGTAATAGGTCCATTGGCGGTAACGCTGCCAGTCGCTCCAGCGACGTCCCGTTTCAGGCTTCCTAGGCGGAGCTATATCGTCTGCTGTGCCGTATTTTGTGTTCCATGCGTTATTGAGTTCCTGAATGCTGCCGTATTGTTCGATCATTTTTTTCCTGAATAAAGCAACAGAAGCCTTCTCATAACCGCCCCAGCCATGAAAAGAAAGCTCATCCTGTACATAATAACCAAGTATATATGGTTTATCCTTTACATGAACGGCTAAATATTCCAGAGCTTCCCCCAAAGCCCGACGGAAACCTGAATCGACAAAACTCGGGTAATTGCGCTGTACCGGTTTCCCGTTTACATCCAGCATACGGGCTTCCGGGCGCCGTTTGAGATAATCTCTGACAAACTTTGTCGAACAGACTGAAAGATCAAGTACAACATACAATCCGTATTTCGCCGCTTTTTCCATAGCAATATCTAATTGCCGGAGTTGTTTTTTTTCCGCCATCAGCAGCATATCCATACGCAGGCGATGAGCTGTGCCCCCCATGCGGGCCCAATAATGGTAGAACTCATCATTAAACGGAGCGCTCCATGAAAAATCCATATTAAACATAAATGGTTTACCATCAGCAAATATCACTCCGTCCCGGGTTGAAAAAGCCGTTGGTTTGCCGGTGAACGAATCATTGTCGTATCCGGCTTTCCACTCTCCTGCTGAGGTTTGGGCTCCCAGAATTACTGTTGCTAAGGAAAAAAACGCAATTATCAAACCTGCTGATTTATTTTTTATGGAATATTCAAATCTGAACGAAATTTTTTCAGTAGGGCTAGCAGCGTTTTTTGATTTTTCAGCTATTTTTGACATTCTTATTTATTCCTTGATGATACATTTCTGTTTTTTCTTTCGCTTTATGATTTCGCCTGGATGTGTTCCCCCTTGTGGTTTGCCGACACTCATGACGAAAGACTATCTGTCGTAATATCCTAAGTTTCTGTAAGTGTACTCGTACCAGAAATAATACCGTCCCGGCGTAGTACAGAACTCGCTGGTCGGCACCTTGCCGTAACCGCCCGAATCCCCGTGACCGTCAACGAAAACATACGGCATTTTGCTCTGGTGCCTCATATACGTGGCAGTGTCTGAACCATAGGTGCTGATACTGTCATAAAACGTGGTCGAAGTCGAAACCGGTAATTTTTCGGCAAAATACATTACTTTTGACGGATGTTTCACCGCTCTGTTCGGCTCCCACCGCCGATAGGCATTCGTGGTTACGGAAGGCTGCTTCGCCAGGAACCAGTTTATTCCGTAATGGGTTCCGCGCCAGGTTTCATACGTGCTCTTGCCTTTAAAGGCGGTTCTCTTTTCTTCCTCGCATGCCAGCACCCCTTCCGGCACTCCGCTCCAGAATTTCGGTTCCGGCAAATAATTATTTTTGCCAAGCGTTTCCTGCCATGGGCCGACACCGTAGGAGTCGCTCGGTATACGGCAAATTTCAGAATCCGTCGCATAGCATGATGCCGCGGTGAATATTTGTTTAAGGTTATTCGCACATTTAGTCAGCTTGGCTACGGACCGGGCCTTGTTCAAGGCAGGCAGCAGCATTGCAGCCAGGATTGCTATGATAGCTATCACTACCAGCAATTCAATAAGTGTAAAGTTTCTTTGTCCGTCATAGCCGTTCGCTGTCTTTTGTTTTGTTTTCAGAGTTTTCATTTTTTTATCTCCTTATGTCAGTTGTTTGGCATGCTCTGTACTTTGCCGTATAAAAATATCCAATTCGGCGGGAACAATATTATTTTTCAAGTTATCAATATCAGGCTCATCAATCATTTTAATCAGCAACTCAACTAAAACGGGTATCAGCGGGATTTGAAACCCAATGCTGGTAATTCCCGGCCGCGTATTTTCTGCCCAGTATGAATTATCAAAACTAATTACGCTTATATCGTCGGGGATTTTCAGCCGTAATGACGCCAGAGCGCCCATCCCGCCCATGGCATAGCAGTCGGAACCATAAAGCAATGCGGTAACGTCAGGCATTTTCTTCAATAATCTCAAAGTTCCCTGATAGCCGATTTCAGAAAGACTTCCGGAAACATTTTCGAAGTGTTCCATGCAATTCTCATCAACTTCGTGGCCATAACGTTTCATTGCGGAAATAAAAGCATTTATTTTATCGCAATTGACGCTGTTGTTGGTACCGCCGAGATAAGCTATTTTGGAATGTCCCAGCAAAAGGAGATGCTCCACGGCCTTACGAATACCGTTATTAATATTTACCGGCACACTGGCGCCTCTTTTTATGGGAATAGCGTTCCAGTAGGTAATCACGGGAAAAGAATAATTATTTTCCACTATATGGAAAAAATCATCATTAAAATTGCCAATTATAATCAACCCGTCCACATTACTCAGCAACTGAGGCTGAAACTGCGAACATGGATCCCAGTATTCTATCATATTACGGTACTTGTAATTGGAAAGGGTTTGAATTATATCCAGAACCAGTGATTGTATCCACGGAGTATTGGTTTCACTTCGTTTGTCAATCAGGATGCCGATGCAATTGGTTCTGGAAGACCGCACCGCTTTGGCATACATGTTCTGGGTATATTTCAATTCAGATACGGATCTGTTAATGCGCTCCCGCAGCTTCGGGCTGCAACGTAAGCCATTAAGGACATTTGACACTGTCCCCACACTGGTTCCCGCATGCCTTGCAACATCTCTGATTGTTATTTTTTTCTTCATCGTAATTTTTTTAAATGTTTCTGAACCGTTTCAAAAGTATTATAACTTGTTTCTTCAAAAAAGTCAATGATTTATTTATAAAATAATTAAAAAATATTTTAATTGATAATTGACAAAGTAAATGCACCCCCTCCAAAACCCTTAAATGCATTTAGTTTTACAAAAAGCAAGGAGTGCATTAAATCTGACAATATAAGGCTTACGGATAGTTATTGTTCTGTTATGGTGA
>JAQUOK010000053.1 GCA_028717165.1 Victivallaceae bacterium
CCGGTTTCTCTCCAATAAGCGGTCAAGCTTATTTATCTGTAGTGTTAAGTCAAACGTCTAATGTCGCTTACGCCCCTGGGGACAGGGGCGGCTACATCATTTATCTTTTACCTGCGTCTCCCGATGCCACGGCTGTCCCCAGCCGTGGCATGGGTCAACCAGCGATTGACTTAACAGTAGCCTCATTAGCTCCGATTTAAGTTTGGATGCACAATGTTTATGCTATAGATATTTTTACGCTTCAGCTTAAATATAGGCCAGGTTTCGGCTTATGCAACCGCAAAAGAACAGATTTCCGAAGGCTTGCTGATTGTCCGCATATTTTGCGGCGGAATAATCTATCCGGTTTTATTTCTGAATTTTCCGGGCGGACAGCCGGTCTGCTTTTTAAAAGCTTTGGAAAAATGATATAGGTCGGAATAACCGAGTTCTTCAGCGATCTGCTTTATCGGGCGGGTGGAAAAACGGATCAGTTTCGCCGCAGCGCTTATTCGCAGACGATTACGCATTTCGAGCGGGGCCTCACCGTATGTACGTCTGAATTCACGGCAGAAATGCTCCGGCGACATGCCTGCGGCCGCAGCCAGTTCTTTTAGCGAGAGCTTCCGGTCCAGTTTCCGCTCGATATAACCGCGTGTTTTACTGAATCTGTCACCTGCAGGACAAACGGCCCGGCTTTCGCGCTCCGGTGAAAATATTTCCTGAAACAGGAATTCAAAAATTTCCCCTAATTTTTGATAAACGGGAAACGGGAACGCCGAATTATATTCTGACAACACGTTTTCCAGTTCAAAATAAAGCTCATCCAGGCGAACGGCTGCCGGACGTTCAAGCCGCATAAGCATTCTTTCTGTTTTAATTTCCGCTCCGTAATATTTTGCCAGCAACTCAGGGAAAGCCACCTTCAGGCGCTTATCGCCGGCGATCAGGCTGAAGGTAATTTCATGATAGCCGGATCCTTCCGGCAGCAGCGGCGCAAAACAATGCGGGACTCCGGGCGGGACCAGCGCCAGGGTTCCGGGATGCGATTCGACGCGCTCGCCGTCAAGTTTGAAAAAATTGTCTCCCTGAACGTAAAATACGATATGGAAAACGTCATGACTGTGTTCGGGATGGTTCGTTTGTGCGGCTGGCTTTTCGCAAGTGTGAAAGGTTTCCAGTTGCAGGCGATAAAATCCGCCCTGCGCTTTCACCCCCAGCAGTTGCGGGTAAAACTGTCCGGAGGGCGGTTCAGGAAAATAAGCTGTTTTTCTGTTTTTCATCAATATTATACAAAAATATATCAATTTTTAACATTTAAAAAGCACAGAATGAATATTATAATTATTAATATATGACAAAATTATAAATTAATCAATGCAGGTAAAATATGAATTCTCGCGAAATAATCATGGCCAATCTGGAATGCAGCGGCGCGCCGCGTCCGGGCATAACTTTCGGCAAAGGCATGTTATGTGATACGGTTACAGGCGGCCCCGGCAATCCTGAGGGCTACGAACAAAAGAGATGGATTGACGGTGAAGTGGAATATTATGACGACATATGGGGAAACCTCTGGAGCCGTATGCGCGTCGGTTGTCAGGCCGGGGAAATAATCGAACCGGCAATTAAGGAATGGAGTGATCTGGATAAGTGGCAGCCGCCGGCTTTCGATATGGAATTATGTGCGGAAAATTATCGCAGGGTTTTTACTGCCCACCCCGACAAATTCAAGGTTGCCGCGCTTTCCGGCTGGGTTTTCGCGTCTTCACGCTATTTACGCAAAATGGAAATATACCTTATGGATCTGGCCCTTTATCCGGAGGAAGTCAAACGCCTGCACGAACTTGTCGCCGGGGTTTTCCGGCTTCAGATCGAAGCAGCCGGGAAAGCCGGAGCTGACGCGATATTCTTCTGCGAGGATATGGGCGCCCAGAACGGCCTGCTGATGAGTCCGGCGATGTGGCGGGAAAATTTTGAAGATCTGTATAAAGGGCTTTTCGGGCTCGCACATGGCCTGGCTATGAAAGTCATGATGCATTCATGCGGTAAAAATAACGAAATAATCGAACCTCTGCTCAAAGCCGGGGTAAACTGCTTTCAGTTCGACCAGCCTGATGTTTATGATTATCAATGGCTCAAGGCCGGGCTCGATAAATACAAGGCCGCGTTATGGTCGCCAATCGATATCCAGAAAGTCCTGCCTACCGGCAATAAAGAGCTGATCCATGCCGCCGCGAACCGGATGTTTGAAACCTTCAGGGGCAGCCTGATCTTCAAGCAGTACGGCGATCTGCCCGGCATAGGCGTAAAGGAAGAATGGAACCGCTGGGGTTACGAACATATCCTCGAATTATGCGGAATTTAACCGCATGCCCATAAAAAAACAGGGGTCTTCGGTGTTTTAAAGGGTACCGCCTTAAAAGAAAACATCCTTCTCTGCAAAAAATTCTGCGCTATTATCCGAAAATTATTTGCTTTTGCGGTAAAAGTCATTATTATATATCCTATAAGGAAATTTTTTTAATAATAAAAGTTGCCAAAATGGAAATAAATAAGAAACTTAAAGAGCTGCGGCTGGCAAAAGCGCTTACTTTAGACAATCTCGCGTCAATTACCGGTTTGTCCAAGGGATATTTATCTAAAATAGAAAGGTCATCCGCTCCGCCGCCGTTTTCAACCCTTGAAACCATTGCCCGTGGACTGGAAGAGAACGTAAGCGATTTTTTTGAAAAACCGGCGGCTAAACAATCCAGAAATATTGATATCGTCAAAAAAAGCGTTAGAGACAGTTTTATCCGGTCCGGCGCGGGTTATTCATATCGGACCTTGGTAAACAGTTCCCGTAACAAGTACATGTCGCCGTTTCTGATTGAAATACCCTCAGGCGAGACCGGAAATCTGAAACACGACGGAGAAGAATTCGTCTATGTTATTTCCGGGGAGCTGGAACTGATCTATGAAGGAGAAAGCTATCAATTATCCGGCGGGGACTGTTTTTATCTGGACTCCCGGATCAAACATAAATTTATCAATCGTTCTCAAACCGGAGTGAAATTACTGGCGGTTAATTATAATTACCGCCGATTTTAAATTATAAATAGACAATTACCTTAAAAATTTCACTAAAAAGTGGAGGGAAAGCAAAATTTAAATCAAAACAGTTATTAGCAGTTAATGCTTTTATAAACGCCGTGTGCAAGTTTTTTTTCGACATTTTAGCCTCGGAGAGGAAACGCAATGGAGGGCGAGACTCTGTCGAGCCGCAAACGGTTAACGTATCTCGGCTCGTGGGGACACTCGCCCTCCATGAAATGAGTAATGCGGCGGCATTCGAAAACAAGCCGTATCCCGGCAGGCACAATAAAAAAACCTGCACACGGCGTTTTATAAATAATTTTTGATTCAAGGAAACACAAAAATGAAAGTATTCAAAGAAGGCGGACACCGTCTTTTCGAAAAAGACCAGGAAACCGCGCAAATCGTCTCTGAAATGTTGCTGGATCTGGAAAAGAACGGCATGGATGCGGTCAGAAAATACAGTAAACGCTTTGATGACTGGGCCCCGGCCGCTTTCGAACTGTCGGAAGCGCAAATCAATGAAGCTGTCGGCAAACTTGACGCCCAGGTCATTGCCGACACCGATTTCTGCCAGGGCAATGTCCGGAAATTCGCCGAAGCGCAACTGGCAACCATGCAGCCTCTGGAAACTGAAATAATGCCCGGAATCATCCTCGGCCATAAACATATTCCGGTAAATGTCGTCGGCAGTTATATTCCGGGCGGCAGTTATCCCATGTTCGGATCCGCGCAAATGAGCATCATTCCAGCCAAAGCGGCCGGGGTCAGGCAGGTTTATGCCTGCACGCCCCCGGTAAAAGGCGAAGGTTACTATCCGGCGACGATCAACGCCATGAAAAAAGCCGGCGCCGACCGGATATTCATTATCGGCGGCGTTCCCGCGTTCGCGATGATGGCTTTTGGTATGGGAGTAGTCGAACCCGCGGACATTCTTTGCGGAGCCGGCAATAAATACGTGGCGGAAGCGAAAAGACAGTTGTTCGGGCGTTGCGGGATCGACCTGCTGGCGGGACCGACGGAAATATTGATCATTGCTGACGACAACGCCGACCCGGCGCTGGTCGCCTGCGATTTGCTGGGGCAAGCCGAGCACGATCCGAACAGCGGAATCGAACTTATCTGTTTCAGCGAAAGCTTTGCGGCCAGGGTAAACGAAGCATTAAATGCTCAATTGCAGGTGCTCCCGACGAAAAATATAGCGGAAATATCTTGGCGGGACAACGGCAGGATCTACATTGCCGAAAGCCGGGAAGAAGCCGTAAGACTGAGCGATGATTACGCCCCGGAACATTTGGAATTGCAGGTAAAGGACCTTGATTACTACTTCGGCGAATTGAGTAATTACGGTTCGCTCTTCATAGGTGAGGAAACAACCGTGGCTTACGGGGATAAGACCATCGGTACCAATCACATCCTTCCCACCAGCCGTTCCGCCCGTTATACCGGCGGCGTCTGGGTCGGGAAATTCCTGAAAACCTGCACTTATCAGCGGGCAACGCCGGAAGCAAGCCGTCTTATCGGCGAGGTAACCGAGCGGCAATGTGCGGTTGAACGAATGCTGGCACACGGTCTAACCGCGAAGGTTCGAGTCGAACGCTATTCCAAATGAGGTAAATAAAATGGATAAAGGATTTTTCAGGCTGGATGGAAAAACCGCACTGGTAACCGGAGCCGCAACCGGGCTGGGACAGGCTGTTGCCGCAGCTCTCGCCAGGGCCGGGGCCGATATCGTCATAACCGACAAACCCGGCGTATCACTGGACAGTACCCGAAATAAAATCGCCGGATTCGGACACCGAATTGCGGACTATGCGCTGGACGTGAGGGAAATTGGACAAATCAGGAAAATCGTCGATATGGCCGCCGAAAAATTCGGCAAAATCGACATTCTGGTCAATAACGCGGGAATAAACCGCCCGGCGCCGGGGCTTGAAGTTTCGGCGGAAAACTGGGAAGATCATTTCAATACCAATGTGCGCGGCGGTTTTTTCGCGGCGCAGGCGGCGGCTCCGTATATGATAAAAAACGGCTGGGGCAGGATAATTTTCATTTCCAGCCAGTCCGGGCTGATCGGCATTCCCGGACAGCCGGTCTACTGTTCGACCAAGGGCGCGGTGATCCAATTAGTCCGGACTCTGGGGGTGGAATGGGCAAAACACGGCATTACCGTCAATTCCATTGCTCCAACCTTTATCGAAACTGATCTGACCCGCAAACGGCTGCAAGACCCGGAGTTCAGGAAATTCGTGCTGGGAAAAATCCCGCGTGGTGAACTGGCATATCCGGAAGATGTCGGCGCGGCGGCGGTTTACCTTGCCGGTGAAGAGGCAGGGATGATCAATTGCCACACCCTGTCGGTAGACGGCGGCTGGACCGCATGGTAAAGGCGGTTTATTTAACCGGCTTCACAGGTCGCGAGTGCGGCCCCGCCTCGTGACCGGTGGAATCCGTATCCGCCTTTCCTGCGAGGATCTTCCGGTATACTCTTTTGCCGTTTTCCTTTATCCGCTGATGAAAGAATGCAGAAAGATGCGAATAGATGCGTTCGGAAATTTCCCCGTTTTCCAGCAACTCATCGATTGCCTTCAATTCGTTGGAATACACCATCTGCTGCAGTGTCGTTGAAGCTATCGTCGGAAGCAGCTCAAGATGCTTTCTCTCCAGATTCTTCAGGCGCTGCCGGATTTGCCCGAGTCCCCGGTCATAAAATCTTGCGCAAAGCTCTATGCCTTCCGGATAATCCTTGAAAAAATCGTCCCTTTTCAGTTCGGCAAGCCTTTCGCGGGCGCCGAGCACCCCGACAGCCAGAGCGCAGCAGCATAAATATTCCTGATTCAGGATATACGCCTGGTTTTTTTTGCCGAAACTCCAGTGCCTGAGCCGGTTCAGGAAATCGATAACCGGGTGTTTTTTAAACAGCTCGCGCATTATCGGCGACGGCTGAACGCCGCTGCTGATTACGGTTTCCAACTGCTGCTCCATCCAAAAGTCCAGTTCACGGAAAAGTTGTTCGTTGATAAAACCGGATTCGAAAAGCTCCCGGAAAGTATTTCGTTCCGCATTTAAGACCTGGGTCCATATCGAACGCCGGAGCGCACGTTTTTCTTCCTCTTTGTTTTTAACGATCTTAGCCAGTTCGTCCCGCTGTTCCGCTATTTTTTCCTGATACTTATTCTCCAGCTCCCCAACTGCATCGTGCGGAAAATTCCAGATTGCGGCCAGTTTCCTGAGCTCCCCAAGCCCGCGTTCGCGGGCCAGCAGCAAGGCGTGAGCCTCAGAAAAACGTTTGAACAGAGACGCGCGGTCAAGTTTAAACATTCTGAGCAGTCCGCTGATAGTCCCGCCCTGCACCAGCAGCGTAAATATTACGACGCCGAGAGTCACCTGGACAACCAGCATCCGGTGGCAGAGTCCTTCAGGCAGGCTGAATACCAGCGCCAGCGGCACCGCGCCGCGCAAACCGCCCCAGAACATAAGCACCTGATATTTCCAGTCTATTTTTCTGCTTTTGTCGCGCCATCCCATAAACGGGCAAATACCGAAAACTATTATTGCACGGGAAACCTGGAGCGCAATTATCCCCCAGGCAATACTTTTCAAAGACTCCAGGTTGAAGGCTTCGGAACCGAATAAATAAAAATCTTCCGTAAATCCCAGAAGCAGAAAAATATAACTGTTGGCGATGAATGAGACGAATTCCCAGAAACGTTTCAGATAAATCCTGGCGCTGGTACTGAAACGGCTGGAACTGTAGTGGCTGACAACCACCCCCGCCCCCAGGCAGGCCATAACCCCGGACACTTTCAGGATCCGGTCGGCAAAGATAAAAGCGGTATAGGCGACAATCGCCGACAAAGCTATTTTCACCATCGGGTCATCCCCGACTAAAAGAATTATCTGGGCCATTATATATCCGGTTACCGCCCCGGCCAGCAGGCCGCCGAAAAATATGAACAGGAACTCATAAGCCGCTTCCCCCAAAGTCAGCATTGAAAAAGCGGTTCCCGCAAGCAGGACTTTCTGCACCAGCGTAAACATTACGATCGCGGTAGCGTCATTAAAAAGGCTTTCGCCGTCAACCAGGATACGCAGACGTTTCGGCGCTCCGACCAGTGCGAACAGAGATATTACCGCCACCGGGTCGGTTGCCGAGATCAGGGCTCCGAAAAGCAGGGACGCGGCCAGGTTCATCGGGGTAAAATAATACATTATGAAACTGATCACGAAAGTCGAAACCACCAGTCCCGGCCCGGCAAGCATAAACGCCGGATTGAAATTCCTGAAAAGCAGTTTCGAGTCGATATTGACCGACGCGGAAAATATCAGGCTCGGCAGAAGCGCATACATTATCAGGTCATGGTTGAGGCGCAGTTCGCGGAACTGGTGAAGTTGCGGAACCTGCCCGCAAATATAATAAGATATGATCCCGACGAAAACCAGGCCGACCGTATACGGAACCTGCAGCCGCCTGAAACCGACCGCGGAAAGGGACGCGATGAAAAGCAGCCCGACGGCGGCGATGATCATTTCCGGCAAAGTCAAAGTCATAGCAATTCTTCTCCTCAAAAACCGTAGCTCTTACGGAATTCCGCAAGAGAGTTTCAAGTTTTAAGGGTATCTCTAATAATTCACTGTAGCACACTCTGCGCAGGCTGAGCCTGAGCGTAGCGAAAGGCAACATTCCCGTCCCGGTTGTGTTTCTGCTCAAGCGAGACGCTTAAGCTACATAAAAAAGCAATTTTGTTTCCTTAAAACTTAACCCTGCTCAAGCGGCCCGCTTGAGCTTTTTATAGATAATCGATGCCAGATAACAGACTCCGGCGATAACCACTATCGTAGGGCCGCTGGGCATCTCGATATTGTAACTCAAAAGCAAACCGCTGCTGGTAAATAAGATACTCAGGATTACAGACAGAACCATCATCGACCACAGACGTCTGGTAAACTGCCCGGCAACCGCGGCAGGCAGCGTAAGCATGGCGATTACCATGATTATCCCGACGATATTGACCATCAGGACAATCGTCAGGGCGGTCATTATCAGCAGCGTAAAATAAATGAATTTTACTTTTACCCCGCGCAGCTCGGAAAAATTCGAATCGAAACAAACGCCCAGAATATTATTAAACAAAAGGATTGCCGGCAGAATAATTACAACATCCAGAAGCAGAGTTATGTAAATATCTTCCTGCGATACATATAAGATATTGCCGAAAAGGTACTTGTCCAGACCCACTTCGCCAGGAGTTTTGGCAATGAAAAGCAGCCCCACCGCCATACCGACCGCCCAGATCGCGCCGATGATGGTATCCTCGCGCTGCCTGGCGTAAATACTGACGCCGCCGATCACCAGAGCGGCGATAACCGCGGCAATGATCGCGCCTGAAAGCGGATGGCTCCATTTAAAACCGTATTCATATCTGAAGAACAGCGCCGCTCCGATGCCGCCCAGTACGCAATGCGCGATGGCGCCGGCAAGGGAAGTGATCCGGCGGGTTACCACGAAAGTCCCGATAATGCCGAAAGCGACGCTGGCCAGCAGCCCCACAATAAAAGCGTAACGGAGAAAAGGCAGACTGCCGAAAAACAGTTCAAGCATGGCCGCATCCTCCAGGTTTATGTTCGTGATCGCAACGGTAATCATGACGTATCAGATTGACGTCATAGCCGTACATATCAGTAATAACATTGCCGTCGAGGGCATTGGTCGGATGCACCTGGACCGTGCGGTTGACGCAGATCACGCTGTCTATTTTGTCGGAGACGAAACCCAGATCATGCGAGACCGTCAGGATCGCCATGCGCTGATTCAGTTCATACAAAGTTTCATAGAACTGCTCCTGCATACCGGGATCGACATTTGCGGTCGGTTCGTCCAGAAGCAAAAGCTTCGGGTTGCAGGTGAGAGCCCGCGCGATCAGAACCCGCTGCCGCTGGCCGCCGGAAAGCTCGGAAAAGTGGCGTTTGGCCAGGTGTTCCACCGACATTTCCGTCATCGCCTCCATGGCGACTTCCCGGTCTTTCCTGGAATAAGCGCCCCAGAAACCGTCCCGCAGACGCCCCATTAAAACGACTTCCGAAACACAGATCGGAAAATCCTGGTCGAGATTTATATACTGCGGCATATAACCGATATCGGGGCGCGCCTCAACCGGAGGCTTCCCGAAAACCCTGATGCTCCCCCTGGCCGGCTTAAGCAGTCCGAGCAGCAGATAAAGCAAAGTACTTTTCCCGCCCCCGTTGGGCCCGACTATGCAGGCGGATTCAAGTTCCCGAAAACTGAGATTCACATTCTCAAGCACCGGTACGTTGTTTTCGTAGGAAAAATCCAGATCTTTTATTTCGATTATATTATTTTTTTGCATTGTCCGCTTTTTCTCTGCTCTTAATCGCCGCCTGGATTTTGGTGGCGAACGTTGTGTAATTATCAACCAGATTATAAGCCAGCGGGTCAAGTTTGATGACCGTTCCTTCTATGGTTTTCGCGATCAGTCTGGCGGCCTTGCGGTTGAATTCCGGCTGTACAAAAACAATCCGCACGTTTTTTTGGCGGGCAAGGTTTATTACTTTCTGCAGATGTTTTGGACTCGGATCCTTGCCGCCCGCTTCAACTGCTTCCTGCTTAAGGCCGTAATGCCGGGCGAAATATCCGAAAGCCGGATGATAAACCAGAAATATCTCCCCTTTGAAAGGCGCAAGGAGTTTTGCCAGTTTTTTGTCCAGGGCGGTAATACAGCGCTCGAAGTTTTTATAATTCAGCGCGAAATACGCCGCCTGTTCCGGCATGGCCTTACTCAGGGTATTGCAGACATTACGCGCTATGATCAGGTCATTCGCGGGGTCAAGCCAGATATGCGGGTCCATCAGTTCCACCGCCTGATCATGTTTTTCATGTTCATGATCATGATCATGGGCATGTTCACCGTGTTCATGACCGCTTTCGTCGAGCGGATAAAAACGGACGCCTTTTGCGACATTTACCCATTCGGTACTGGAATCTTTAAAAGCCTTTTCCAGTTTGAATTCCTCGAACGGCAGCCGGACGGAGAAAAAGAATTTAGCTTTCGACATTTTTTTCAGGTCGCCGGGAACCAGCGTAAACGAATGCGGGCTTTTACCGGGCGGGATCAGGGCTTTGACCTCAGCATATTTCCCGGCGATTTTTGAACTTATGAAAGCAATCGGCTGAATGCTGGTATAAATCAGCAGCCGTTTGTTTTCAGCAGTCTTTTCAGGGAGTTTTGATTCTTCTTTGCAGCCGGCGAAAAGCAAAAGCGCGGCGGCTGAAATTAAAAGTTTCCTGGTAAACATAATCATTCCTTGCATTTGTCAGTCGGAGAACCGTTATCTTTTTTACAGGATAAAACCCACGAATTGCATTCCTTGCATTTCCGCATCATATGATCTTTACTGAATTCCTGCCAGTGTTCGTACTGGTGAGGGGTGAGGATCCCGGTACCCTTGCACAAAGGACAGGTATCATCCAGCGCAGCCAGGATGGCCGCCCGGATAAATTCCGAACGGTTGCCAATGCCTTCCATAGCTTTCTTCAAGGCATCGTCAACCTTGAAGCTGATCACTTCAGAACCCGATGATTTGGCCATTATCATTACCTGATTTGGAATTTGTTTATTATAATGTAATACAAGGTAATATTTTTACAAATTATTTTCACCGCCGTCCAGCAATTCGGGAAATTCCGGTTTTCATCTATGACTATCATCTGCCGTCTCGCCGAAATGCTAAAATTACGCCGTGTGCAAGTTTTTTTATTGTGCGGCTTGTTTTCGAATACCGCCGCATTACACATTTCATGGAGGGCGAGTGTCCCCACGAGCCGAGATACGTTAACCGGTTGCGGCTCGACAGCGTCTCGCCCGCCATTGCATTTCCTCTCCGAGGCTAAAATGTAGATCGGAAGAGCAC
>JAQUOK010000054.1 GCA_028717165.1 Victivallaceae bacterium
CAATATTTGAGATTATACTAACTACCTTATAAAAAATATGCCGCGGGGTAGAGCAGAGGTAGCTCGTCAGGCTCATAACCTGAAGGTCGTTGGTTCGATTCCAACCCCCGCTACCAATTTTCTCCTCAATATCGTTTCTTTTTATAGTATTTAATAGAAAAATCAAAATAGAGTCCCCATAGAGTCCTCATTGAAAATACTTTTCCTTAATCTCTTTCCAAAGATGTTCAACCGGATTCAACAGCGGACTGTAAGGAGGGAGAAACATCAGTTTCTTATTTTTAGGCAACTCAAGTTTCCTCGCGGTATGCCAAGGAGCTTTGTCCATAACCATGATGATATAATCGTCAGCAAAGCGCTCCGACACTTGTTGTAAAAATATCTTCATAATAGCCCTATGGGCGGTTTATGTCGAATCCGAGCTTGACAAGAGCAGGGTTCTGACTCCTCCGGGTTCGTGGCACAAAACGCAGTAAGTGTCCGATCAGTGAAGATCAGTGGTTTTAAAAGTTCCGGCGGAGCCGGTTAAGTTCACCATTTACTGGTTCAGGATTTTGTATACCCGGCAGAATTCGGTCGCCCCCCAGGCCTGGGCACTGCAGCCGCGGGCGGTATGGGGCGCGGCGCCGTCAAGTATCTCCGGAATCTGTCCCGCGACGCCGGATTCGATAAGTTTTTTTACGGACATCAGGAGTCCGAGAGCCCGGTTTACGGAATCTTTCCCGCCGGTGACAGCCAGGGCTTCACAGAAAGACGGGAACAGCCAGGTCCAGGCCGTGCCGTTGTGATAGGCGACTTTGCGCCGGGTATCTTCATCGCCCAGGTATTCAGGCTGGAAAGGCCGTGCCGGATCATTCAGAAGCCTCCCCCTGTCCCTGACCAGCAGTTTGAATTCGACCGGAGCGTCCGCAAGGCTGCGAATAGCGCCGGGAACCAGCAGCTGTTCGCAGGCGCGCACGACATTTTTGCGGACAAAAGGATCCTGGATGCAGTTCAGTGTAACCGCGAAAAGCTGGTTCGGGCGGCAGGCGTCGTCAGGGGAAGCTGCTGCGGCTTTTATTCCCGGCGCGGCGTGAAGACAGTCAGAGAGATAATTTTTGCCGGGCAGCGGGTAGAATGCGGCCAGGGACTCCAGTACCTTTTCCCTTAAACTCAATAATTCCCGGTCATAACGCCCGGTCAGTTCAAGCGCCGCCGCCCATAGCGCCTGGATTTCCACCGGGTAGCCTTCACGGGGAGTACAGGCCGGATAATTGGTGTCCATCCAGGTAAAATGCGCCGGACTGAAGATGAGTCCGCTCTCCTGGTCCATTACGATGCCGTTGGGCGTTCCACGGCGGTAATTTGCTATGATCGACGTAAGGATTTCCAATACCGTGCGGGCGCCGCACTTTTCCCGCATGATGGCGTTGCTCCCGGTTTTCCGGCAGTAATCATTCACTGCGACGAAGAGCCATAGCGGAGCATCGCTGGTGTCGCGGTCCGAATCATCGTTACCGCGGATCATATTCGGGATAGTGCCCTGTTTTTCGAAAGCGGCGAACTGCAGGATAATGTTTTTGGCTTCATCCGGGAATCCCGCCGCAATCATTCCCCGCAGACAGATCAGGGTATCCCGTCCCCAGTCGAGAAACCAGGGATAACCGGCGATTACCGTTTTGAAGCGTTCCCGTTTTACGATAAAACGCTTGACGGCGCATTTCATGATTTTTTCAACGGAATTGCGTTCCTTCAGGGAACATTGTTCCCAATTGAAGCGGTCTTTGCTGATATCTCCCGCATTCCCGGAACCGTCGATAACGGCGAAAAGTTCGGCCGGTTCTCCGGTCCTGAGTTCGAACTGAAAATAACCGGGACTGAACATATCCGTGTTATGTTCCAGACCGCGTTCCCTTTCGAGCGGCAGGTCAACCATATAAGACCATTCCTGCTGGGGAACAAAACTGCCGCAGTCCAGTTCCATTTTCAGGCGGCGGCCGGGGGCGGGTTTGAATTCAAAACCCCGGCTGAAACAGGCGACGGACTCCCTGAAATGCTTTTCCGGGCCGTCCATGGCCCGGGTTGTCCGGTGGTTATCCCGGTCCTCCAGATCGGGGCGCAGAATTATCCTGACCGGGATATCATTCCGGAGGCAGGATACCGAACTGCTGTCCGGCCGGTGAATATGGAAACTGACGGCATTGCCGTTTTCCGGCATTTGCAGGGAAATATGGACGGGAACGCTTTTTCCCTGTCCGGCCGGAACCTTGAAAATCCATTCCGCCCGGTTTCCGTTCCCGGCCCGGAAAGATTCCATGCATGACAGGTTAAGCTCCTGCGAATAGTCGCTGTATATCAGCCACGCGCGGCAGCGGCTGAACATGCTATGGCGGTCGACCGGATATTCGGTATTGAGGTTGGCGGCGAGTACGGTGTCGTATTTGCTCTGCACTGTTCCCCAGGATGCGGAAACCTGGCTCATGCCGCCGAGATTATTGGTACATAGCGCATACAGGTTCCGTTCCCGTATTTCCCGCTGCTCGAAGGCATGACGGAACTTTACCCGTCCGGGATTAGGCAGGAGCAGAAGTCTGCCGCTTACGGTGCGCACTTTACCCCCGTCGAATATCCGCAGCCGCAATTTCCGGCGGAGAGTGGCGGCGCTGCTGTTTTTCAATTCAGTCGCAATCGCGAAACAGGTTCCGTCTTCAAGTTCAAGGCTTTCGAGGACGGCTTCCGTAAAATCGCCATTTTTGATCTCGGCCCGGAAATGCGACCCGCATTTTATCAGCAGCAGGTCATCTTTAGGGATCATCACGTCGCGCCGGAAATCACAGTCGGCATTCCAGACCGTTACGTTCGGCATTTTCGTACCGGCGAGCTCCGCGCAAAGTTCCTCCGGGCTGCGGCTGAATTTATCCAGCAGGGCATCGACATCCACTCCGGACAGGTCATGGTATGAACGGTAACGGGTATATATTTTCAAAAGTTCCGCGCGCTGCCGCTGCCGGACCAGGGCCGGCGGTTCCGTCCGCCTGAAACGCAGCGCTTTTTCCAGCAGATCGAGCTCTTCCCGGTTATGCGTTAAACAGAGCACCTGTCCCGCCTGCAGCTTGAATTCCAGCAGATGGCCGTGATTGATTATATCGGCCTGTTCCCCGCTCAGCAGGTCATAAACAGCGTCGCCAATGCCGAATTCCGCCGCCGCCCATTTTACGGCAAGGGAACTCGCGGTATTCAGATTGGCCAGCACCAGCAGTTCGCGTTCCGCTCCGGCGGCGGCGCGGCGCAGAGCCGCGACATCCGCGCCGTCAACCGTTATAAGCTCCGTTTCAGCGCCCGCGAAAAATGCCGGATGGGTTTCCAGCAGCACCTGCAGGCGGCGGATTTCGGCGGTCTGGTTGTCAGGATTTCCCCAGTTCAGCGAGCGCGCTTCATGGACGTTGATTTTTTCCGTCGCGAACCATTCGACGCCATTGGTGATCCCGAAAGCGCCGTTATGGGAGAAAAGCGCGGTAAGCGCCGTCCGCATTCTGGCGTAAAGAACGGATTTTGCAGCAAGGCGGTTGTTGTCGTGAGTTTCGGCATAAGATACGAAACAGCCGTGGGTACGGCTCATGCGCGCGGTATAAGGATAATAACTTTCGATTTCCTCACGGGTGTAATTCTGAAACAGTTCCGAATATGCCCAGTTCAGCCCGGCTTTGCAGAGCAGGGTTTCCTGGACATCGCGGGGGCCGCCGAGCCCTTCCAGCAGGAAAATCGTATCCGGGTATTCCCGGCGGACGCGGGCGACGATGTAATTCCAGGCAGCCGCCGGCAGCATATATCCGGCGTCGCAGCGGAAGCCGTCAACCCCGCGCCGGCACCAGTAAAGAAAAATATCCGCCATCAGGGTATGGACTTCTTCCCGCTGATAATCCAGTTTACACAGATCCGCCCAGACCACTCCCCAGGCGCCCGGCGACTGAAAACTGCCGTCGGGGTTGCGCACGAACCATTCCGGGTGTTCGCCGTGCAGGCGGGACGCCCAGCCGGTGTGGTTTACCGGGATATCGAGGAAAATCCTGGCGTTGCGGGAGTGAATCGCGTCCACCAGTTCGAGAAACTGGTCAAGCGGCGTTTTGAATTTATCGAATTCCGCCAGCGCCGGGTCGACCGAAAAATAATCGAGCGCGGCGAAAGGGCTGCCGTAAGTTCCCATTTTGCCGTAGACCGTCGGCGCCGGATGGACGGGGAGAAGCTGAATGATCCGGGAATGGAGTTCGTTAATTATGAAGTCGAGTTTTTTAATCACGTCCCGGAAAGTGCCGGAAGGCGGGATTACCGTATAGTTATGCCGGTCCAGCATTTCCCTGGCTTCCTTTTCTTTTTCCGGCAGTGCGCCGGCGCTGATATTTCTGCCGAACTGGCGGGTGAACACCGTATAAATAGTATTGCCGCACAGATTCCTTGCGGGTTCCACTTTTAAACGGAAATTATCGCCGGCCGGCCAGATCTGTTTCTTGTCGGCGCTGCGCAGGAACCAGCATTTCGCTTCAAAACAGCCGACTTCGACCAAAGGCAGTTTGATTTCCCAGCAGTTTTCGTTTTTTTTCAGCATCGGCAGGTCATGCCAGTCCCGGTCAAGTATCGCCTTGTCCTTTTCAGTAAAATCAATGATCTCCTGTCGTTTTACTGCGGCGCGCCCCAGATTGTTCCTTAAAAAGGCCGCGCCTTCGTCTTTGGAACTTGTCGACAATCTGAAAACGACGCAATCGCCCCGGCTGAAAATTTTAAAACCCGGTAAAATTTCCTGTTTCACAACGGAACTCCAAATAATAGATTAACCTTAGTAAAAAAATAACCGTTCAAGGCTAAAAAGCAAACAAAATCAGAACTTGATCATCGCTTTGACTACTCCGTCTTCGTATTTGTCGACGAGATCTAAAGCTTTCCGGGTTTCCGCAAAACTGAAACGATGGGTGGTCATGACATTTACGTCAAAATCTCTGCGGGCGATCATATCCAGCGCCGTCCGGACGCAGTGATTCTGGCGGCGGACGTTCTGGACGCAGAGTTCCTTATGTCGCATATTGTCCATGTTGAACGGCAGCATGACGGTTTCGGGAATTCCGATCATCATCAGTTTGCCGCCGGGTTTGAGCATTGTCAGCGCGTTGTCCACCGCTTCCGCGTGGCCGCAGCATTCGAAAACCGCGTCCAGCAGGCCGGGTTCCTGTTCGGAGACCGCTTTCGCGACATCTTCCCTGAGCGGGTTGCCGGTCCGGCAGGCTCCGGCTTTTCAGGCAAGTTCGAGCCGGTAGTCGAGTTTGTCGGTAACATAGATTTTTTCGGCGCCCTGCGCCAGCGCGGGCAGCAGCACGCTCAAGCCGATCGGGCCGCAGCCGAGGATACCGATTTTCGCGCCTTTCATCGGTATGGACAGTTTCACTGCGTAAACCCCGATGGACAGGGGTTCGGAAAGCGCTCCTTCTTCCAGGGTTATTTGGTTGCCGAGCGGGAAACAGGAACCTTCTTTCATGACGATGTATTCGCTCAAACAACCTTCAGCCTGTCCCGGACAACCGAGGTAGATCAAGTTTCTGCAGGTATGTTCCCTGCCGCTCAGGCATTGATCGCAATAATGACATGGCGTACCCGGTTCGACGGCGACGGCGTCGCCGGGTCTGACCCGGGTAACGGCGGAACCGGCGGCTTCGACGATTCCGGCGCCCTCATGGCCGATAGTGAACGGGTATTTGACGACCTGCGACCCGATTTTGCCGCGCGCGTAATAATGCACGTCCGAACCGCAAATGCCGACGTCGGTCATTCTGATCAGGACATCGTCAGCAGTTTTTATTTGCGGTTTATCGACTTCCAGCATTTCCATCTGGCGGATGCCGGTCAAACGCATCGCTTTCATTTTTGCCATAAAAAATTTCCTTATAAAAAAACAACGAAACCGACGTTCGGGACGCGGTCCGGCGGCGGGTGTAAGCGACGCAGGAGCGCTTTTTCAATTATACAATACCTCTCTCGAAAAGCGAGGCATTTAAAAAATAAGCAGAGCGATATTTTTTAAAAGTTGCGAGCGTTAGAGTTTCACGCAAGTTAATATAAGAATTTACACACGGTGTAAATCATGTTTGTAGTCCCGCCTTCAGGCGGAAAAGTAAAGCATCGCATCCGGTGACATTCCGCTTAAAGGCGGGACTAAGCGATCAAGCTTATTTTTCTGTAGCGTCATTCGCTTCGATTTAAGTTTAGGCGCACAATGTTTATGCTATCGATATTTTTGCGGTTTAGCCTACAAACCCGTTTCAAGACTTTTTATCTTTTCTTCACAGACTTTTTCAGTAATTGCCTGAAGCAGTTTGACTCGTTCGGCAAGATATTCGAGTTCTTCCTGGGTGATTGTGTAACCCATATCGTATCTGGCTCGAATATAAGCTTGCTTTAACAGCTTGAAAAGCCGTTTTTCCTCATCCGTGTTTTTCGGGAAAATTCCCTTGAATTCAGGACTGAGGCGATCAACCTGTATGCCCAGGATTTCAAGATCATGCAGTTTGGGTTTATAACCGGTAAATACCAATACGACCGTATGATAAAAATTTTCCGTTGCCTGATGGAGCTGAAAAGCCGCTATCTTATAACTTTTTCGATTAAAATATGATTCATATCCCCAGTAAAATTCATTTGCACTTTCAAACCAGTCCGTGAAATTTCTTTTGGCGTTACTAAGGCGTTGCTTGGGTTTGAGTTCCTTTACTGCCGGAAGCCGGAAACGCCTGGACGAATAGAGTTGTATTCCTTCTTTTTTAATATCGCAGAAAAAATAATTCCCGCGTTTTATCGCCGCCTTGACTTCATCGACGCTGTGCATGATAATACTGAGATAAATATCGCGGTGCAGCATTCTAAGGATTTTGCCTGTAATTTTGTCACGGTAGCCTTTGTATCTGTATTTCGCAAGGTCTTTGACTACAATAAGCAGGTCATAATCGCTTTTGTATTCGTAAAGAATACCGTCATTGCCGACGTATTTGTCCTCGACCCAGTCGCCGCGGGCGTAACTGCCGAACAGGATGATAAATTCAGCGTCGATCATTTCCGTAATGATTTCGGTAACCGCCCGGAGTTCATCCTGTTTTTCTTCCGGTAAATGTGACAGTGATTTCTTCATGCAGGAAATATACAGCCAGGTTACGGATTGGCAAAGCCGTTAAAAGAGAAAATCGGATTTTATGCCGATTTACCTTTTCCGTATTATTCAAGCGCAAAAATGCCGAGCCGTCAAAAGGCTAACCTGTACAGAATGCATCCGCCTTTAAAAATTTTTTCAGGTCCGGGTTTAATACTCCGATGCTCTGCGTCGGAGATAGCCTGAACGGCAGAAAAAATTTTATTTTTAAAAGACTTTTCCCGGGTTCATTATGTTGTTCGGGTCAAAACTTTTCTTGATCATCCGCAGTAAATTCAAGTGTTCTTCCGAGATGAAACGGCCTATGTATTTCCGCCGTTTACAGCCGATGCCGTGTTCGCCTGAAAGCATTCCGCCCAGAGCGACGGTTTTGCGGTAAACGTCCTCAAGGATTTCCGGCAGAGCCGCTTCCCATTTTTCGTCGTTCCATTCCGGCGGACAGATTATCCGGGCATGAATGTTGCCGTCTCCGGCATGCCCGAAACAAGGCAGCAGGATGCCGTATTTTTTGATGATCTCCTGAAAGTCCGCAAGCAGGTCGGGAATCTGCGCCGGAGGCACGACCAGATCCTCGCCGCTCTGGCGGGCGGATATCAGGTTGAACGCTTCGGCGATGTTGCGGCGGATTTTCCAGATGCGTTCGCTGGTGGTCGGATTATCGGCAACGTAAATTTCCTGAACCTGGTTTTTTTCTATGAATTTGCCGACCGCTTCATAATCTTTTTCCACTTGTTCCATATCCGAACCGTCAAAGGTCAAAAGCAGCATTGCCCCGCAATTCTCGTAAGGTATGGTTTCATTCAGGTAATTGCAGGCGGTTATGACCGAAGCCTGATCCATGAATTCTATCGAAGTAGGAACAACCCCGGTTTCCGTGATGATGCGCGGCACCAGCCCGATCGCCTCTTCAATGGTTTCGAACAGACAAAGCAGATCAGCCTGCGCTTTCGGCAGCGGCATGAGTTTGAGGATGATCTTTGTGAAAAATCCCAGGGTACCTTCGGAGCCGACCAGCAACTGAATAAGATCGTAGCCGGTAACGTTTTTTATCAGTTTGCCGCCGAGTTTGACGACTTCCCCGGTCGGGGTTACGACTTCCAGGCCGAGCACGTAACGCGAAGTGACGCCGTATTTAACGGCTTTGCCGCCCCCGGCGTTTTCAGCGACGTTGCCGCCGATGTAACAGGTTTCCAGACTCATCGGATAACCCGCATAGAATAAACCATGTTCTTTCAGGCGTTCGTTGATCTCGTTGGAAACGACGCCGGGCTCGACGGTTATCATCATGTTTTCGGTGTCGATCTCTAGAATTTTATTCATGCGGTCGGCCAGGATCACGATGCCGCCGCGCACCGGTACCGCGCCGCCGGAAAGCCCCGAACCCGCCCCGCGCGGCGTAACCGGGATCATTTCGCGGTTCGCCAGTTTCATGATCCTGACGATTTCTTCTGTCGTTTCGGGACGGACTGCCGCTTCGGGCATGTGACGGTATTTGAAACCTGGAATTTCATCATGGGAAAAGGCCTCGAGATTTTCCGGGTCGTTATAAATGAGGTATTTTTCGCCGACGATTGCCGCCAGTTGTTGCGCGATTTCGGGAGTCAGCGGTCTGTATGCGGTTTCGTTCAGCATATTTTTTCTCCCTTTTTGAGTTTTTCAATGAGAACCGGAAGAACATCGAAAAGGTCTCCGACGATGCCGAAATCGGCAACATGGAAAATCTGCGCTTCCGGGTCTTTGTTGATCGCGATGATCCGTTCGGAAGTCTGCATGCCTGCAAGGTGCTGGATAGCTCCAGAAACCCCGAGCCCGATATAAAGTTTCGGGGTAACGGTTTTCCCGCTCAAGCCGATCTGGTGCGGATAGCTCAGCCAGCCGCGGTCGACGACTTCGCGGCTCGCGCCCAGGGCCGCACCCAGCAAATCCGCCAGTTCGCGCGCCAGTTTGATGTTTTCCGCTTTTTTGATGCCGCGTCCGACCACGACAATGCGTTCGGCATCCTGCAGGTTCATTTCCTCAGTACCGGGCTCAAAGCCGTCATAAAACACCCGGGTTTTATTGACTTCCGCAGGAGCCTGCAGGCGGATAATTTCGCCGGTTCGCCCTTCCTGCCGGGGAGACTGCGGGGTTGATTTCGGACGGACGGTGGACATTTGCGGGCGGCGTTCGGGACATTTAATGGTGGCCATGATATTGCCGCCGATTGCCGGGCGGGTTTGCAGAAGCAGCCCGGTTCCGTCCTCAATATCGAGTTCGGTACAGTCCGCGGTCAGTCCGGTGTTCGCGGTCATGGCGACGTAAGGCATCAGGGTTCTCCCGGTCGTGCCTGCCGCCGCCAGGATTATTTCCGGCCGGTATTTGTTGATCAGCTCAAGCGTGCAGGCCGCATAAGGTTCGACCAGAAAATGCGCCAGCTCCGGCGCTTCCACGGCAACGACGCGTTCCGCTCCACGCGCGATAAGTCCGTTCAGGCCGTCTTCGAAAATATTATGCCCGAAAACCATTGCGCAAAGCTTCCGGCCGCTTTTTTCCGCCAGCTTCCGGCCGCGGGTCAAAAGTTCGTACGAAACGGATTTAATTTGCCCGGCATCCTGTTCGGCTAATATCCAGATATTATTCATACTGCTTTGTCCTCCAGAAAGGCCAGCATTGAATCAACGGCTTTGACCGTCTGCTCCTCCGTTTCCGCCGGCAGCATTTCGCAGGAGCGGACGATTTCCGGCTGAAAAATTTTAACTACCCGGGTCGGGGAACCTTTCAGGCCGATCCGGTTTTTATCCAATTGCAGTGTTTCCAGCGTAAAAGTCGGGATTTCAAGACCTTTAGCTTTCAGTTTGCCCCGGAACGTCGGCAGGCGGGGTTCGCCGATTTCCTTGACGACGGTCAGGACGCCGGGAAGGCGCATGGACAGTTTTTCAGTTCCGCCTTCGACTAAACGGGACACTTTCAGGATTCCGTCCCGCAGTTCATGAATGTGATTGACGTAAGTTATTACCGGTAAATCCAAAGCGGCGGCGGTTTCCGGGCCGACCTGTCCGGTGTCGCCGTCGGTGGCGCGTTCACCGCACAGGATCAGATCGAAAGCGCCAAGTTTCTTCAGGGCTCCGGCCAGAATATGGGAAGTCGCCCAGGTATCCGATCCGGCAAAAGCCCGGTCGCTGACCAGAACCGCTTCATCGATTCCCATGGCGACGGCCTCTTTCAGGGCGCTGACCGCCTGCGGCGGCCCCATCGAGACTGCAGTTACCTGCGCCCCATAACGTTCTTTCAGTTCCAGGGCGGCTTCAACAGCGTAAAGATCAAGCGGGTTGATTATCGATTGTACCCCTTGCCGGATAACGGTACGGGTTTCCGGGTCCATTTTTACGGATTTGGTTTCCGGCACCTGTTTTATGCATACGGCGATTCGCATTCGATTTCCCTTAATTGTTCCGCAGTTGACAAATACCATAATATACCGCGTTTTTCATTTTTTTCGCATCGATGCCGGATAAAATCGGTTTACTCAACTTTTTGCCAGCGGTTCCGAATGAATATCCTGAAAATACCCGGCATTCGTTCGTTTTAAAATTTGGGCAGGCTCCGCCCTTGCCGAACCGCGGCATTAAATCATAAAGAGTTTTTGGGAAGGCGGGTAAAAATG
>JAQUOK010000055.1 GCA_028717165.1 Victivallaceae bacterium
CAGATATGGGGGGACGGCATTACCCGCCGCGTTGCGGCGGGCTACGCTGAATAACCCTTTCAGGGTTTTAATACCGTGCCGCATCCTTAATTTTCAATTCTTAACATAGTCATCCATTCGGGATTCAATTTTTCCCGGACAAAGGTTACTGGCCGATTACTGCTTTTCTGATTTTCCCGTATTTTTTTCGGGCAATGCGGTTGACAAATATTAAAGCGTGCATTATAATAGAAATAGAATATTCGAAACGTTTCGAAAAAGGAACTTGAATGAACGCGAAAATCAAGGACATCTGCCGGGTAACAGGTTTGTCGGTAGGAACGGTGTGTGAAGCGCTGAACGGCAAACCGCGGGTTGCGGAAAAAACGCGCAACCGGGTACGGGAAGTGGCGGAACAGTTGAATTACAGGCCGAATAATCTCGGACGGGCGCTGCAATCCCGGAAAAGCTCATTGCTGGGCTATTTCTGCATTGACATCACGGTATCGATTCTGGCGGGAGTGCTTCATGAATTGACCTTTGCCGCCACGCTCAAAGGTTACGGAATCCTTTTTCAGACACCGTTATATTCTTCCGAAAGCGAAATCGACAGGATTGATTTTTTGTTGAGCAAGAATGTCGAATGCATCATTACTTCCGGGTGTGAACTCGCCACTTGGGAATATCTCCGGAAAATAAAAAAGCAGGGCATCCCGGTGGTCGGCGCCTCCTGTTATTCCATGTTCCCGGAAATTCCTTATGTCGTTACCGACGATTATCTGGGCGGGGAAATGGCGGCAAATTGTCTGCTGGGTTTGAAACACCGGCGAATGGCGTTCTTTTCCTTTAACCGCCCCCCTAATTATCGGGAACCCAGTTTTAAGGAAACCCTGCGAAAAAAAGGCATAAGCTCTTGCGTTTCCTGCTATTCCGTTGAGCAGCTTGCCGCTTTGTGCGCTGCGCCGCCGGCGGAAAGGATCAGCGCGATTTTCGCCTATTGCGATGACGATGCCCTGATCGCGAAACGGACAGTCGAAAAATCCGGTCTGCGCGTTCCGGACGACGTGTCGCTTATCGGTTTCGATGATTCGATGAACAGCCGACTGGAGGAAATCAATTTATCCACCTTCGCGCATGCGACGGAAACCATTGGAAAAGAAACTATTAACAGCGCGCTTAAAGAAATAAACCACGAAGCGGCCGAATCCGTATTGGTGCCGCCGTTTCTGAAACTTAGAAAGACCACGGCCTCATGCCGTAATCCGGAATAAAATTCAGGAGACCAAGAATGTTAATTACGGGTACTTTTCTGGACGAGATCAGTCATGATATTCCCCATCAGAACTGGGGAAGGAAAGAATGGGACAAAGATTTCAGAAGCATGCGGGAAATCGGTATTGATACCGTTATCATGATCCGTTGCGGGCACCGCAATATGATGACGTTTCCATCCGAAGTCCTGAGCCGGAAGGAAAACGCTTTTTTGCCTCCGCTGGATTTGCTCGAACTGTTTTTGAAGCTGGCGGGAAAATATGGTATGGATTTTTATTTCGGCGGTTACGATTCGGGCAGATACTGGGCGAATAAACAGTTTGAATCGGAAGTGGATATTAATCTGGCGGTTTTCGATGAAGTCTGGAAAAAATACGGGCATTATCCGGCTTTCCGGGGCTGGTATCTGCCCCACGAAGTCGGCCGCAATACCGGCTCGATTATTCCTACCTATGCCAGAATGGGACGGCACTGCAAACAACTTTCCGGCCTGCCGGTGTTGATCTCTCCATTCATCAGCGGAGCCAAAGGGGTAAATCAATTTGCCGGTGAACTGCGCACCGCGACCGGAATCAGCGTCGCCGAACATGAAAAGGAATGGAATGCAATTTTCGACGGCATCAGGGAAGCGGTCGATATTGTGGCGTTTCAGGATGGGCATGTGGATTTCCATGAATTGACCGAATTTCTGAATGTTAACAAATCCCTGGCAGACAAATACGGCTTGCGGAGCTGGACCAACAGTGAAAGTTTCGACCGCGATATGCCGATAAAATTCCTGCCGATAAAATGGGATAAAATGTTATTGAAACTGAACGCTGCGGAAGCAGCCGGAATTGACAAAGCGATAACTTTTGAGTTTTCGCATTTCATGAGTCCGAATTCCTGCTATTTCCAGGCGCACGGTTTATATAACCGCTACCGCGAACATTTTTATCCGGAATTGTTCGCCAAACGCGAAAAACAGTTATTATTGAATCAGTCGGCCTGATTTTTTCAGGGTTAAGGTTTTCAAGTTTTTAGTAAAATCGGGAGATGAAAAATGAAAAAGAAAGGTTTTAAGTTCACTCTTATTGAATTGCTTGTTGTAATCGGCATCATCGCGGTTCTTGCCTCAATGCTGCTGCCGGCATTAAACAAAGCGCGGCGAAAAGCAAAGGAAATCGTCTGCGCCGGAAATTTGAAACAGATAGGCTTGGCAACCCTGATGTATGCCAATGAGCAGGATGGGCAGTTTCCGAGACAGGAATCTAATAATTTTACCTTCTTTCAATCAATCCGTCCTTATGCCGGCTGGAAAACCGTCCCTTATCCATGGAGCGCCCCAAGCAGTTATCCGGCAAGTAACAAAAAACTTTCTCAGGCAAGCATTTGTCCGGAAGATACTTCTCCCTGGACAGCGTTCGGAAACGACCCTTTCGGGAGCACTTCGTATTCTTATCGTTTTGCAAGTTACTGTACCACCTCTTATCTGAGCCAGTACAAGCTGGGGCAGTTGGCATCAGACTATGCGATGGTTGTGGAAACCGGGGTGGACTATACCCACTCCTGTATGGCCTTTGCGGGCTCAGGTAGTACTTATTTGTATAAAAGCAACAGGATTACTCCGGAGCTGCTCGAAATCCGCCATGATCAGGGTGCGAACTATCTTTTTACCGATGGTCATGTTAAGTGGCTCCCGGTACGGACAGTGGTAAAAATACCCCCGGAAAAATAGTGCCTGAATCCGTGAAAAATTAAGTAAACGTGTATGATAACCTGCTGGTACTGTTTACACTAAGATTAATAAAGTCTTCAATATGAAATCTAATCTGACAACTTGATATGAAAACAAATAACAACAAGTGGAAAAAGAGTGAAATCATTTTAAAAAGTGAAGGGGATATGCTGGTTAGCTCTTTTACTTCAACAATTATTCCAGTCAACAGTAATTTTTGGAGGGTTTGGTATTCTGCTTATTCTTTGGAAAGAAAATCTTATAGTTTCGGATATGCAGATGGAGTATTTGGCAAACAATTCAGGAGAATGGGAAAAAATATATCCAACAGCATTGCGTCTTACGGTTTAAATATTATTGGAATACCTGCTCATTGGAATCTGATACAACCGGTTTATATTCTTCTGCCTGACGGCAAAGAGAGAATATATTTTTGGGCGCATGCCGAAGAAGGAATCTGCCGCTATTTACTTGCGGAAAGCCGGGACGGCATCAATTTCTACGTAAAAGATGTACACCATCCATGCTTATATCATCCCAGTGACAGAGCAGTATCTGTTAGTTCATTAAATACAGCTAAGCTGACAAGGTATTATCCCAGAAGGGTAAAGCGTCCGGAAAATGAACCTGAAGCTCCGAAAAATATGCTTTCGAACGACGCGACAAATGTTTATTTATTAGCTGACGGCACTTTTGAGTTATATACGGTCGAACTTCTCTCCATTAATAAAAATCATCGCGCTTATGTTTCTCACGACCCCAGCGCCGGAGTTTTCAGAGTAATACAGCGTCGAACAAGTATTGACGGTATACATTGGTCTTCTGGAGAAATCATATTAAAGCCGGATGAAAACGACCCCGATGATTTACAGTTTTATTATTTGTCGGTAACCCACACCCCTATAGGCAGAATCGGTCTTCTCGGATATTATCTGGTAGAAAAAGGAACCATGGATATTGAAATCTGTTTTTCCAGAAACGGTATTTCCTGGGAACGCCCATGCAGAGGCGCAGGAATTCAAAGGGAAAAAGGCATAGAAGGCATTTCCGCTCCTCATTCGCTGATAAAGAGAGATAATAAATATTTTTTATTTTACACTTCCTGCAATTTTACCCATCATGAAGCAGTCATTAATGAAACTGAAAAAAACAAATTTACAATGATAGGTGTTAGTACAATTGATTGCGTTTTTTTGGATGATTATCTGTACAAATTGAGATAAATATAACAACCTGAATTGGCAAAAAAATGAGAATTTTTTATGATAGTCTTCACAGATACATTGTCAGTAGAAAAAAATCTTAAATTAAGAACAAACGGTTCAGAAAAAAACGTTTTTTTCATGGATGAAACAACTTTTATTAAAAGGAATGCAAAAGTATTTTGTATTTCAAATAATTCACAGGTCTGCAAATGAAATTATTCATGACTATTGACTTTATAGACAACTTGATACCGATAGCCTGGGACCGGGAGCGGATACGGCAATTCGTGAACCTCCTCGCCGGAATCGGAGTGAAACGTATTTACTGGGTTTTTCACGGCAACCGCGAGGACGGTTTTTGGGACAATACGGGGTTGCCATGGCAGGATAATCTGGACAGAACGTTTGCCGCTGTCGGCAATTCCGACCTGAAGGCGGCGGCGGAAATTTCGCATGCGGCCGGAATGGAAATTTTTGCCGTTTACAAACCATTTGATCTGGCAATACAGTCATATTCGCTCCGCGGAGTTTCTTCCCGCAATAAAATAACGAGCGTTGGAGACGCATTGCAGCTCGCCTTCAATTTCCCTGCCGCGCACCGGGAAGCTCTTATGGCGAGGCGCAGCAAAGAAAGCGTTCCGGCTGCCCGGATATTATTGAAATCCGCAAATAAACTGGCGGAAAATCATTGCTTTCGCCTGTGGAAAAGTACAGACAACCGGACGTACCGGATGACTGGACAGCTTGCAACGCCAGAACCGGACGGCTGCCGGGTAATTTTTGATATAGCAGGGGAAGATTCCGAATTTTTCGCAATCGAAAGCCTGGCGCCGGAACCGGCAGCAAACCGGCTTGACACGATTATTGAAGTGAGAGCGCCGGATGGCCGCCCGGTACAGCACAGTCTTGGGCTTGCCCCCAGAAAATACCGGAAACAGCAGCAGCAGAAAAATCATCTGAAACCCGAATTCGACAGCGGGGCGGGTTTTGCTTCCGAGGGCTTTTTTTTCGATTATCTTCCCGGTATTCCGTCCGCGGTTTCGCGCGGCGAATATTTAGCGAAAACGTTCAGTCTGGCGGACAACGGTCAGAACGTAATAGGCGTTTCCCTGAAAATTAACGGTTATGTTCCGGGCGCGCCGGAACCGGCAGAGCCGACAGCTGTCGAATATTGGCTTGGCATGATCGTAAAGGCCATTGACTGCGGGGTTGACGGCGTCGATATCAGGATTACCAATCATAATTCTATTATTGAATGGGGAGAATACGGTTTTAACCGGCCGCTTACGGATGAATTTATCAAACGTTATGGAACTGACCCGCGTTGCGGGAATTTTGAGAAAGAGAAGCTGCGGCGTCTGCGGGGAGAATACTATACTGCTTTTCTGGAAAAAGCCGCAGCTTTGGTAAAAAATTCTGCCTGCCGTTTTGCTGTTCATATCCCGACTACGGCATTCGGTTCCCCGGCTGAACCGACCATGATGGAAATCCATTGGGACTGGCGGCAATGGCTGACTGAAGGTATTCCTGATGAAGTAACTTACAAGGTTATCCATACTGCCGATACTTTTTCCCCTGAAGGCTGTGAGCTGTTGGAAAGCTGCCGGAACGGAAATATTCCTGCAACAGTCTGTCCTTTCATCCACGCCCTGCCGGATCCGGCAGCTTACCTTGCGGAAATTGAGAATTCCGGCGCTCGCGCATTCAATTGTTATGAAGCCGCGACGCTGTGGGATGCCGTGCCGGACGGTTTTAAGGAACTCAGACCGGCCATTATCAATCTACTGAAAAGCAAGTTTACCATAAGCTGAAGTAATTGGATGCAAGGTAAAACTTCCCAACGGCAGGTAGTTGCTGGGTTCTCGGCGCCTGTAAACATTACGAACCTATGTGAAAGGGCAAAATAAATTAGGTAAGGAATTATGCCAATCCGTTTTTATAGAAAAATTAAGGCGGGCTTTGCGCGACCAGCGGTTCGCCCTGGACAACGAAAAAATCCTGTGGATTTTCCGTATTTAGAAACCCTTTTGTGATAAAAGTGTAAAACAAAGACACTAACAAATATTAAAAGAATACTGTCATGGTAAAAGTAAATGTCAAAATCGGTCGGCCAGGAAAAAGTCAAAAATTTTTCAGGGGAAGCAACTTATCAGGACTAAATAATTAAGTTCTATTAATTAACACTTTTTACCCAAGGAGGGAACGAGCTATTAATACCAAGGAGGAAATATTAACGGGAATATCCGGGAACCAGAAGAAAAAAACTGCGTTAATAAATAAGGAGTTTTTTATAATGAAAGCATTATTTCTGCAGAACATAATTTTGTGGGCCGTCTGGCTCGCGGTTTCAACAATAACTGAAGCGAAAGTAATTGAACAGCCGAATAATTTTCATTTTTATGCTGAAGTGAAATTACTGGCGCAACCCTGGCAGACGATTCAGGAAATAGAAGCGGACTTCCCGTTTTTACTTTCGGAAGCGGGAGTAAAGGGAAATTTTGACAAAAATTCAGTACGGATATATGCGGTTTCTCCTGAAGGGAAACTTATATCCGATGCAGTTCCTTACCGGCAGGAAGGAAAGAGATTGATTTTCCCGGTCGCCGCCGAAGCCCAAGATAAAAACGCCGCGAAAATTTACCGGGTTTATTTTGATGTCAAAGAAAATGGTTTGAAGCCACCGGTTAAAAATCCCTGTGTGATTGGAGAACCCAATCTGGTTCCGAATCCCGGCTTTGAACAGGAAGATGAACCCGGTGTTCCTGCGAAAGTTCCTTATTTCAACGTTTACAAAAACTGCTTTAAACTAGATTCTCAGGAATTTCACAGTGGCCAAAAATCAATTATGATCACAGCAGCACGTCCGGCTAAATTTAAAAGTTGGACGTTGATGGTAACTACTAATCCCGGACCTGGAAACACGGCCATGAGGGCAACTCCTTCAGCTTACAAATTCAGTGTCTGGGTCAAAGGGAAAGGCTGCGATCCCAGCGGACTGGTTCTTTATGCAGTCGGTACCTGGTGGTCGAAAGAAAAAGGACTTTATACTTATTCGAAGACGACAGTGGGATCAATAATCGGTAAAACGGATTTTACCTGGACAAAACTGGGAAAAACGCAATCAGTAATGCCTTGGGCGGAAAACATCTATTTTGTACTTTTTTTAACCACGAAGCAGGGAACGGTTTGGGTTGATGATCCAAAAATAACTTTACAAAATATTCCCAAACTGGATTTTTTAATGTTCAATGATAAAATCGCGAAAGAAGGAACTAACTGATCATGAGAAAAATCGCAATATGCACGCTGTTTGTCTGTTCAACTGCCGTTATGGGGCTTACCTTGGTAAGGGACGGTAGAGCGGAAGCGAAAATTGTTATAAGTAATCAAGCCAATCATTTGGAAATAATACCGGCCCAAACCTTACGGGAATATGTGAAAAAACGTACTGGTACAACACTTGAGATCATTGATGAAAAAAGCGTTGTTTCCGGGTCCGGGGCTTTGATATTGGTGGGTTCCGGTACTCATACCCGGCAACTTGGTATTGACGTTAATTCTCTGAAACGGGACGGTTATTTCATAAAAACGCAGGGACGGTACCTTATTCTGGCCGGGCGGGACAAGGAAGCTCCGTGCAGGAAATCAGCAATGTCCAAGATGGTCAATAATGTCTGGGGCACACTAAATGCGGTTCACCGGTTCCTGGAGGATTATTGTGAAATACGCTGGTATATGCCGGGAGAATACGGCGAAGTGGTTCCGCGCAAACCGGATCTGATCATTCCTGACGGCATCAACCGTCAGGAAACGCCTTATTTCTGGTGGGCGCAAGGTTCATATTGTTATGGAGTACTGTGTCAGGGCGAGAAATGGTCCCGGCGAAATATGTTTAGGACCGGCTTGCTTATGGCGCCGCTTGCCGGACACAGTTGGTCGATAATGGTTCCGGCGGAGAAATACGGCAGAGAACACCCGGAATATTTTCGCATGGGAACGAACGGCAAACGCACCGCGCACGACAACATGCTGTGTACGTCTAACCCGGATGTATTGAGAATCGCGATTCAGAACATAAGTAAATTGTTTGACCAGGGTTATGAACTGGTGACGCTCGGCCAGTCCGACGGTTATTACCGGTGTCAATGTAAAAAATGTGAAGCGCTGGACGAATACCGTGACCAGAACGGTATCGGCTGCCCGGTAAAAGACAAACCGTGTGAACGTATTCACCAGTTTCATTACCAGATTGCCCGGGCACTGGCAGAATCATATCCGTCGTGTTACTGTCTGGATATGGCGTACGGCCCCACCCTTTATCCTTCCGGAAAAATTAAGTTCTGGGGCAAAAACGTAATTGTTTCCGTTGCTCCGCCACGTCCCGAACTTTTGAAAGCATGGGACAAAAAAGCTGAAGGACTTGCCATGTGGATATACTGGTGGCGGAGCCCTGGGGAATTCTCAAACTTCCTTCCGATATATTCGCCGTATAAAGTAGCTTCCCTGATGCGGGAATATATCAAGTCCGGGGTTATCGGGGTTCAATTTTGTTATGGTGGAGAAAATTTCGGTAATGAAGGACCTTCTTATTATATACTGGGACGCCTGATGCGGGATGCTAACGTCGATATTCAAAAAGAACTGGCCGAATATTACCGGCGTTATTATGAAACTGCCGCTGTTCCCATGCAAAAATATTTTGAAACCCTTTACCCGTTGATGGATACCGCTGCGGACGTAAAAAGCGTACAAGATGAAGGTGAGGCAGAATTCAATATTCGACTTTTCGGAGCTTATTCCCCGGCTGAACTGAGCAAATGCAAAACTTATCTGGAGCAAGCTATGGCGGCAACAGCCGATAAAAAAATAAAAAGGCGTATTGAATTGTCCGGATACAATCTGGAATATACGATTTTAAGCGCAAAAGCTTTCCGTAAATATACCGAGTACCAGAGCAAACAGGATGCAAACCGCCTGGCGGCGCTTGAAACAGCGGTAAAAAGCAGAAATCAGTATGTTTCAAGTTTCTTCACTCCTTCAGCGCTCGAAAAACAACAGGGACTTCCGAAGCCTTTCGGTATTACCGGCGAAAAAACCGCCCTTTACGGACGTCACAACCAATTAACAATACCGTTCAAAATCGATTTTGCCGCATTGAAAACCACTAACCGGTCTTTAGAGGTACAGAAGAGTTTTGCAGACAGGGCGGTCGAAGCTCCGGTTCTGGACGGGAAATTAAACGATGCCTGTTGGCAAAATGCCGAAGAGTTGTTTTTTGTGGAAAACACTTCACTACGCTTGCCGCAGGCACCGACAACGGCTAAAATAGCTTATGATTCCGGTAATGTATATTTTGCTTTCAAATGCATGGAACCGGACATCTCGAAAATGAAGCTGCCTTTGCGCAACCATGATGACGAAATCTACACCCAGGAGTGTGTGGAAATCTTCATCAAACCGACCCCGCAGGCCAGGGAATATATACACTTTATCGCCAGTCCTACGCCAGGTTCGGTAACACGCTTTGAGTCTAACGGATCCGCCTGGCAAAAGGAAAAACCTGATTATTCTCCGAAATGGCGGGCGGCAAGTTATATTGATCCAGTAACAGAGTGCTGGACTATGGAAATAGCCATTCCGGCTTCGGCTCTTGGCCTCGAACAGATCAGGAAAAGCGCGGCGATGCGTATAGGCCTGTATCGGGAAAGACACATTAAAACGGCTGAATTTTCCGCCTGGTCCGCTACTCTTTCACAAATGTTTGCCGTTCCTGACAAATTCGGATGGGTAAGATTCAGGTAACTATCGCTTATAATTCGGCCAAGCGTTTTTCGTGAAACTCGCACGCTCAACGTCCGAAAAAACAGCGTAGCGCATTTTTTTCGGACGTTGCTGGGCAAATCGTCAAGAGACTCGACCAGCGTCCCGCCGCCAAACAAGTTTGGATTTACCGGTTTGCCGTTCAGAGAGTTCCTAACCGTTTGCAAATACTGAAAAGTTTATCCAGACAACAAGGCCGACGATCGGTCGCATCCCGAACGTCGGTTTCGTTATATTTTTATTTTTTTTATCGGTGCCGTCGACTTTAGTGCAACGCCGCTTTCACCAAGCGATTACCTGATAATAATGCCGTTGAGTCCGCGGACATTGGTGTCGGACAGTTTTTCGGCAACGGCGAGCAGTTCGCGGTCAGTCCAGGTTTCTTTTTCGAGCAGCGAATCGTCAATAACGTCGCCGCTGTTATTAAACTGCTGCAAAGTCCACTGCTTCAGACCGGCGGCTGAAAGTTCGGAACGCATTTTGCCCAGATCATCCTCGGACAGCAGCGCTTTATGGACCGTTGTCCGGACGTCAAGCGGAATATTATTAATGAGCGCGAATTTAATAAGGCCTAAAACTTTCCGGCCAAGTTCCGGAATCGGTGAACAGGCAATTTCATTGTATTTATCCAGAGGCGCTTTATAATCGATTCCGAGCGCGTCAAGCCCGGCTTCCCTGTGGATTGCGAAAACTCTTTCCGGCATGCTGCCGTTGGTATCGAGTTTCACCAGGA